>JBCNOJ010000116.1:0-11344 GCA_039593925.1 Acidovorax sp. | reverse complement strand
GATCGAGGATGCCCGACCCCAGGTAGATGGTCTTACCGCCCCAGTCGCGCACGTCATCCAAGTTCAACACGACATCAGCAGCGGCCAGGGCCGGCATGAACGTATCCAGCAAAGCCAGCCGGGCGCCCATGCGCTTGATGGTGGCCAGCCTGTCGGAGTGGCGGCCATGCTCATAGGCCAGCAGCTGGGCTCCAAGTGGCTTGGGCGCCTCATCGCGCCGGGTGGTGGTACGTGACGACATTTGCAGACCTCCGGTTTCTTCGGGCAAAACGAATCCCTGCCAGGCGTTGCCGCCTTGCAAAAAATCGGGGTTGTGGTGATGGGTGCCGCTGCTTTTCAGCGGCTCAGGGTGCGCACTAAGTCGTGTTGACCGGCGGCGTGTTGCCTGCAAAGAGGTCGCCCGTTACGGGCGTGGTGAACCGGGTTTCATGTGCTACCTCGCCCGCGTTGTCCAGCACCACGCGCACCATGTCGCGGCGCACGTGGCTCGATAGGGGAATGGTCACAGCCGGGTTTGGCGTGGCGCCGACATTCAGCTGCCGTGTGGCCTCCGCCGTCACGACAAAGCAAGCTCCGCACTCCACGTTTGTGCACTGGTAGAAGCTCTCGCGCATAGTTCCGCTCACCATGTAGCTGGTGCGAATCTCTGAGGATGCCTTGCAGTGTGGGCAAGGCCAGCGCGTGCCCTCATAGCGCAGCTTGCGCCCCTGATGGCTCACGCGCTCGCGCGTCGGCTTGGCGGCCTGCAGCGCCTGCAATTCAGCGTCTGTGTGCATCATGGATTGATCCCCTTGCGGCATGGCGTTGGCGCTTTTGAGCGGCTCTTGAGCGGCTATTTGCTGCCTATCGTTCAAGCGGCGTGCGCGCCTTGTTCGCGCTCGGCTTGATAGGCAGCCAGGCCGCGCAGGTAGATGCGGCGCATGAAGCTCGCTGCGCTGCGATCCTCCACCGCGGCCAGCTCGCGCGCTTCGGCCAGTTCCTCGGGCCAAAGGCGCATGCCCGTTTGTTCCATCTTCTTTTTTGGCTCTGGCTCAACCGGGGCGGCCAACCGGCCGGCCGCACGGCTCTTCTGAACCATGGCCTGAAAGGTGCTGCTGGTGTTCGCGGTTTGCATGATGATCTTCCTTGGTGTTGTCTATGACCAACTTGGGGCCGGGGCGCTTGCCTGTCATTCCGTACACGCTGCGTTCCAGCTGTTTGCTAATAAGCAACTCAATAACTGCTGTGGTGCTGCTCAGCCGGTAGTGCCGCTGCAGCTGTTTCAGGTGGTGCTCGCATTGGGCGGAGACATCCACCTGGGTTTCTGTCGTTTGCATTGGTCATGGCCTTTGCGCTCTTTAGCGGGCCAACTGGGCGCCGGAATTGGCGGCGGGCGAAGCCATCAGGCCAAGCTCTTGCAGCTCCTTTTCAGCGGCTCGCATGGTCATGCTTTCGATAAGCGACGCTTTCTGCATGCCCAGTCGATCTGCAAGCACTTCCAGCAGCTGCTGATCGGCCTTCTTGAACCGGACGGTGTGACGGAACACGCGGGCGTGCTCTTCCCTGTTGTCATATGCCATTGCCAAAGCCTCCCCGCCATGCGTGGCGGTGTGTACCATCGTGTTAGATGGCGTGTTTACCTATTGCGCCGCATTGTTACGCAGAAATCTGCTTATTGCAAGACATGGAAGAAGAAATTCGCTCATTGATGGGCGCAAGACTGCGCGAAGAGAGGGAGTCTCTGGGTCTTTCGCAAACTGCTTTCGGCGCTTTGGCCGGGGTGTCACTCCGAACAGCTCAGGATTGGGAGCGCGGCGTGTCGGCGGTGAAGTCGGACTTTTTGTCCGTTGCCGCCAGGCACGGTGTTGATGTCACCTACGTGCTGACTGGTCAACGCAACTCGCAGCCCCTGTCTGGACCGGCTCCGGCTCCAGCAGGGGACGCCGACACCATCCGCATTCCCCTGTTCAGCGCCACAGGCAGCATGGGCCAGGGAAATGACCTGATCACCGAAGACGTTCTGATGGGCGATATTCCCGTGTCGCGCCAGTGGCTGGGTCTGAACGTACCCCGTTCACGGCCCGAGGCGTTGCAGCTGGTGCATGCCTACGGCGACAGCATGCTGGGCACGCTCAATTCCGGCGACTTCGCCATCGTGGACACCGACTGCCAAGTGGCTGACATCGATGGGGTGTACGTGCTGCAGGCCAACGGCCAGCTTTTCATCAAGCGCGTGACGCGCCGCATGGACGGCGCCCACGTCATCACCAGCGACAACCCGAGCGTGCGCACGGTGGATGTGTTGGACGGCTCGCAGCCCGTGCGCATCTGTGGGCGCGTGGTGTACGGCTGGAATGGCCGCAGGTTCTAAGCAGGGATTCCAAAATGATCATTACCCGGATCCTGGCGCGCGCATCCGCAGCCGCCGCGCTAGCCATCGCCTTGCCCGCCGCCCTGGCAGCAGGTAAGGCGCCGCCCGTTGTTGAAGGCACGCGCACTGATGCGAAAGAAATTGCGGCCATCCTGGCCAGCATCCCAGCGACAGCGGAACCAGACAAGACGCTGGCGGACCGGTTGTTGCGCCTGAATCTTGATGTGCGTAGCGTGAACGTCGGCAGATTCACCGCAGATGATGTGAAGCAAGACCCAGTGAACTTGCGCAAAGGCGATGTCGATTACCTGTTTTCAATGACTCAGCCAGGCGATCGGATAACCAAGGAATGCGCGATCGTTCAGACATTCACCTTCACGCGGCGCGGTCACCTGTGGCTGCCAACAAACAAGACCGCCAACTATCTTGCGAACGGCCCGAAGCACTGCAAGGCCCCCTAGTTGATGGTTGTCCAAATCCTACTTTGCTTGATTGTTGGTATCAGTGACGGTGACACCATTACTGCTCGCTGCGGCGATCCCGGCGCGTATGAGCAAGTGCAAGTGCGCATTCAGGGCATTGACGCACCCGAGCGCAAACAGCCTTTCGGCACACGCGCCCGGCAGGCGCTTAGCGACATAGCGTTTGAGCGCATGGCAGAGCTGCGCTGCAACAAGACTGACCGCTACAGGCGCAAGGTGTGCTCAGTGTGGGTGGCGCCGGAATCAGCGCCAGATGGCCCGCGAACGCTGGATGCTGGATTGGCCATGGTGAGCACGGGCATGGCGTGGTGGTATCGCGCTTACGCTCGTGAGCAGTCACCTGAGGAACGCAGACAGTATGCATTTGCCGAGGATGGGGCCCGAGCGCGGCGCGTCGGCTTGTGGAATGAGGACACGCCTCAAGCACCTTGGCGTTGGCGTAAAAGAGACCGCTCGACAGAAGCGCATCGGCAATGAAGGGGGCGCAAAAAAAGCCTCAACCTATTCAAAGATCGAGGCTTTGTTGCTCAATGAACAATCTAAGCGAATGGCCTAAGACTTTCCATATATTCATCTGAAAGATAACGCTCAACTTTCACAAGCGGAATCCTATACCGCTGAGCCATACCAGGATAATTTCTCAGCTCAGGTGCAACCTTTAATTCAGAGAGTCGCCTCTCATAGGGAAAGAAAAATTCCATCGTTGCGACTTCAGCTAGAAATTCAGCAGCTACGGATGGAGTAGCCTTTTTCTCCGCGTCCGGGAAAGTCGCCAAAACCGATTCCAAATGACTGAACACATCCATATTGTGGTATTCGTCCGAATCCAAAATCCCATGGAAGATTTCCTTGGCGATCACAAACCGCTTCCAGCAGAAGTTCAGACCCTTAGCAATCGCTATGTCTATAGCGCCACCTTCTTTGACGATCACCGCTGAATACACGGGAGTCTCTTTGAAATGGATGTCGACCTCGACAATAGTTGGAGCAGGCTTACCAACACCTTTTTGGTAGGTTTCGATGAGATAGTCAACACTGCGTTGAGGATCATCATGCGCCAAGGTAACCAATCGGTATTGCTCTGCGACATGCTTTGCGCAGCTTACGCAAGTTGTGATTTGGGCGGCTGTAACGTTCATCTTATGTTGGGCAAAAAAAAAGGCCCCGAAGGGCCTTTTTTAGGTGTTCTCGGATGACTTAATTGTAAAGCCAAACAGAAAAATATTACAGGGTTGCGATAGGGGCATCCCCTACCTTAGCAACAGGGGTCGAACGACCATTGAGGTAAGCATCGAGGAAGTCAAACACGCCATTGTGAACCTCACTCAGAGGCATACCTGTCACGCCAGGGGCGAAACAGAACTTGACATCGCGCGCACCGCGCTGCTCCAGCGCAGCCCGCACGACTTGCAGACGCTCTTTAGCACTCATGAACTACTCCAAACTTTATAAAGCCCTAAATTATAACTTGCATCTTTGTCAACGTCAAGGATGCACCGCTAAAAAAGGAAGTCGGGCTGTAACTCAATCCGTTTGTTCTAGCGATGATTCGAGATTAGTGCCTATTGCCGGTACCGTCAATAGTACACACACTCTTTTTTCACAACAGCAATTTAGCGTTGCTATCTTGATGCAAGCATTGCCAATAAACAATTAATTGCTACGTTTATTGTAGCAATTTTGGACGATCAAAGACAGCGCACACGCTCCGCTGACGCCTCTGATCGAACACCGCTTACAACATTTCGCCGCAGCACACAAGACGACGCACTGTAATAAAAAACAGCATTAGGCTGAACCTGCTCGTCGCTCCATTTCCATTTGCGTGGTAAGCCCGCTGTCGTCTAGGCTGTGCTCCAAGGTCTTGCATAGCCAGTCTGTGCCGTCTATCTCAGGCTTCCAGCCGCGCACATTCACCGGCGTTTGCACCATCAGCGCAGGCTGGCCGATGGCCAACTTAATTTGCAGCGTTGCCGCGCCGCGGTCAATGCGGCCCAACTCTGCCTGGGCTGCGGCCATGGCGTCGGCCTCGGTGGCGTAACTGTCGCGCAGGGTTTTGAGGTTGTCTTCGGTGCCCGCGATGGCGGCCTTCTTTTCGGCTGCACGGGCATCCTGCCAATAGGCACGCACGCCGGTGTAGCTGTCTCGCGCGGCGCTGTGGTAGCGGTGGCTGTCGCCGTCGCTGCGCGTCAGGGTGATGGCTTGCAGCTGCTGCCCCGCGGCGTTGGTGGTGCTGCCGATGGGCAGGAACACCAGTCGCCCCTTCTTCACCGTGGCCACTGCATCGTGCTGGCGGCCCAGGCGGGTTAAAAAGTGCACGTCACTTTCATTCGTCTGGTCGATGTGCTGCACGGTGGTGTCGGCCAGCGTGGCGTCCACGTTGGCCTGCAGCTTGTTCTTTGCGGCAATGTCTCGCACGATCTGGCCCAGGGTGGTTTCGTGCCAGCTCTGGCTGGCGCGCTGGCGCAAGGTGCTGCGCAGCTCTGCACTGCGGCAGCGCAGGGCCACCACATCCGGTGCGCCGGTGTGCTCGATTTCGTCCACCGTGTAGGTGCCCTTGTCCACCATGCCGGTATGCCGATAGCCCAGTTGCACGGCCACGGTGGCGCCCACGGGTGGCAGGGCCAGGTTGCCCATGGAGTCATCGAGCGTAATGTCCAGCGTGTCGGCCTCTTCGCCGCGGCTCTCACGCAGGCTCAGGCGCATGAGCAGGGGGCGCACGGTGGCCGATATGTCGCGGCCATTCACCACCAGTGCGTACTGAACTTGGCGATGTGCGGTGTCGTCGCCTTGCATCACAGCCACCAGTCCCAATCGTCGCCGCTCCACCAGTCGCCCCAGTCGTCGCCGCCATCGGTGCCCCCGGCGGGGTCGGCCAGGGCATCGTCCACCCGGCTGATGTTCACGGTGAACTCCACCCGGCGGGCCACGCCCTCACGCACAAAGATGCTGCCGGTTTCTTCCACGTTTTCAATCACCCACGCGCCGAAGTTGTCGCCCGCACCGTTCACCAGGGCATAGGCCGCGCCTTTGCCCGCCATGTCGCGCAGACGGTCCAGGGCCTTACGGTCGCCCATGAACTCGGGCACCAGAAGGCCGGTGAGCGTTATGGTTTCATCACCCGGCCCCAGGTACTGCCGCGCAGGCCTGGCACCCACACGGCTGTTGCTTGGGTGGCGCCAGCTGCTGCTGCGGCGCAGTTCTTGGAACGCGAGGGAGTTGAGGGCAAAGGTGAATTGCCCGAGTGCGGCCATGCCGTTCATTTGCTCATCCTGCTAGTCAATGTCGGACAGACGGCTGTAGCGGCGGCCGTCGCGCTCTCGGTCGCGTGCATCCAGCGCGGCCGTAATGGCGCGGACCAGCTGCTGCGGGTCCATGCCGGGCGCTGCATTGATGGTGATTTGGTAGCTATTGCCTCCGCCCACCATGCCAGGCCCACCGGCCTGGGCACCGGCCGCAGCCATCGGCACCATGGTGGCGGCAGCCATTCCCACGGCTGCGGTGCGCACCATGCCCGCGCCGCTCTGTATGCCCAGTGCAGCGCCTTCGCTTACGTGGCTACCCAGCTGCATGAACACACGGCTAGGGCTGTGAATTCCTAACTTTTCCTTAAACCAGTCGATGGCATCGCCTGCGGCCATGCTGATGGCGTCGCGCACGGCGGTGATGCGGCTGGTGATGCCGTTGGCCATGCCTTGCACGATGTTTGCGCCCGCGGCAAAGAACTGGGCACCCAGGCCCCACACGTATTGCGCCGCGCGAGCCACCGCGCTGCCTATGTCACCCATCAGCAACTTGAAGCCGCCCACCACGTCAGCCCACCGCGAATAGAGCATGGTGGCAGCCAAGGCGAGCAGGCCCACCGGCCCGGTGGCAATGCGCAGCAGGACCGCGCCCCAGCGCAACACGGCGGGCAGATAGGTGGCCAGTGCTGCACCCCAGGCACCCAGCCACTGCGCACCACGCAACAGCCACGGCTCCAGGCGAGCCAAGGCGCCGCCACTCCATGCCCAGGCACGCGCCAGCATGCCCATGGCGGGAGCTGCTACGCGCGACGCGGCAGCCGTGAGACTGAACTGAACACCCAGCCGGGCCAACAGAAACCGCAGCAATGCGCCCTTGGCCATGAGCAGGCCCACAGGAATTGCCAGCAACCCCAGGCCAGTGAAAAGCAGCGCGGCGCCGCCCGCCGCATATGCCATGGCCTTGGTAAGTTTCGGGTGCTCTTTGGCGAAGTTGGAGACTCCGCGCGTCAACGCCGTCACCATCTCCAGCAGCTTGACGTAGCCCGGCATCACCGCACTCGACATCTCGTTATAGAGATCGTCCCGGCGCTTGCGCAAGTCGATTTCCTTGCCGGTTGGCAACCCAGTGGCGCGGCCGTGCATGGTGTCCACGTTGTCGGCCCGCTCATTGAGCGCATAGCTCTTGTTAATCATTGAGCGCTGCTGGTACATGGTGGCGAACAAGCCAGCCGCGTTGCGGTTGGAGAAGATGCCGCCCATCGCATCGAGCACTTCTTTCTCGCTCTCGTAGCCCTTCGCTTTCAGCGCTGGAATCAGCACAGTCTCCATCCACTCAAATTGGCTGCGCTGGAAAATATCGCTGCCCTTGAGTGCGCCCACACCAAGCTGGGCGATCTGGCCCACCTTGTCATGCTTGACCTTTGACGGGTCGGCGATGAGGCCTAGATCCTGCAGAAAGTTGGCGGAACGCTTGGTGGTGCGGCCCTGGTATATGTTCTGGTACGCCGACATCATCCCTGTACCAACACGGTGGCCGCCCATTTCCTGCACCAGCGGTTCAAGCCTGTAGAAGAACTCTTTTTCGCTGATGCCCTTTGCCGCTACGCCGCCGGTTTTGATGAGGTTCAGCCAGTCTTCGGCGCCCACGCGCCCACCGGTGGCGGTGATGACCTGTTGAATCAGATTTCCGTTGCGCTCAAAGTCTTCACGATTGTTTGCGCCGTTGCGCATTTCAATCACCTTGAGCATGTCCATGAACTTGCGCTCATTCTCGGCGCCGTGTTCGGTGCCAAAAACCGCTTCATTCGCAAACTTCATGCGCGCAAGGAACGGCAGGGCTTCTTCTGCGTGGTGCCGGTCATTGAACACCGTCACCGCGTCGCGCATCAACATGAGGTTGTCCACCTGGCTGGTGCCGAACGATGCGAATCGCTTTGCAAATTCGATGGCCTTGTCGGCCTCGGCAGGCTCCAGCCCGAGCGCTTGAATCCTCACGGCTTCGCTGGCGGCGTTTTTGCCCTCAGTCATCACACCGCCCGCGGCCTGGGTGGCGCGTCGCCCGCCATAGAACATGCCCATGCCCGCCGCGGACACTGCTGCGCCACGGGCCGCCATGTGCCCGGCCTGGCGCTGCGCGGCGCTCAGGCTGGCAAAGCGCTGGCGTTGTTTTTCCAACGCTGCATTGGTTTGCTCAATGCTACCGCGTAGGCGGTCTTGCGCGGCGCTCAGGTTGCCACCCACGCCCATGGTGTTGAGCGCAGCGCGGGCCTTGCCAGCGGCAACGCGCTGCTGGTCTAGTGCGTCGCGCAGCCTGCGCACGGCGCCTTCTTCACGTTTTAGCTGGGCGGCCGTGGCTGCGCCGCTGGCCCGCATTCCGTCCAGCATGACGGTGCGCACCTTGAGCTGATTGTTCAGGCGGGCATACTCGGCCGCCTGCTTTTGCACGTTGCCCACTGCGCCCTGCTGGGCGTTCAGTTCCTTGAGCTTGTCGCGCAGGTCTTTAACGCCGCGCGCTGCGGCCGATGTGCCGCCCAGCATGCGCTTGAGCGGCCCGCTCAGCCGGTCTACACCGGACAAGAGCACCTCTAGGCGCAGCTTCTGCATGTTCGATCACCCTTATTGTTTTGGTGGCGCGTGCACTTGGTTGTGTCGTGCCACGGCCAGGTTTTGCCAGTGCGTCAGCTCTTGCAGCTCCATTGGGGCCATGGTGTCCGGCGGCCAGTGCAGCAGGTAGGCCACATCGGCCATCAGCTCTTCTATGCGGTCGGGTAGGCCCTTGCCGCCTGCGGCGTCAAAAAATCCACCACCTCAGCACTGCAGGCCACAAAGTCGGCCGGGTCCATTGCGTCCACCTCTTGCTTGATGAGCGATGGCACGGTGATGCGCGGCAGCAGAGTGGCCACCGCATCGGCCTGGCACACCAGCAGCTCAGAGAGACTGAGCCCGCGCAGATCGCCCACGCGGGGTTTCATCAGCTGCAGGGTGCCGACATTGCCGCCGCCGCGCTTGATGGGCTCTTGCAAAACCACCGTTGCAGCGGGGCGGCCGTTGACGGTGTTGGCTGGTTGGTCCGCGGTCGCTGCGGCCGTGTTGGTTGTCTGTGGTGCTGCCATGTTGGTTCCTTGTGTCGTGTCAAAAAAGCAGCGGGCGGTTCATGCATCGCTTGAGCCCGCCCGCTGCAAACCAGGCGGCCCGGCATGGGCTTGGCCTGGGGTCTTGGCAATCTTTCGGGCTTAGATACCCAGTGCGGAGCGCACGCCCGCCAGGTTGTCCACACCGCCCACGTTCTCAACCATGTTCACCAGGTCGATTTCGATGTCCACCTGTCCGTCCACGGTTTCCTTGTAGTAGGTCAGGCTGTATTTGTAGGTGCGCTCTGTCAGCTCGCCTGCCTTGGCGCTGCCGGGGTCGCGCTCGGTCAGGCGGCCCAACATGACCACCTCCACCGGCACCACGGCGTTGTTGTCGTCTGACTGCACGGCGCCTGCAAAGCGCAGCATTACGGCGTCGTGGCCAGCGGCGCCCCACTTGCTGGTGAGTCCAGCCACCCAGCCGGAGCCTTTCAGCTCAGCTTCCATTTTTTCTTGGCCCAGGTCCAGCTCGATAGGACCATTCATTCCGCCGCCGCGGTATTCCTCCAATTTGCGCGACAGCGTGGGCAGGGTGACTTCGGGCATCTCGCCCATGTAGTTGGTGCCGTCCACATAGGTGGCAAAGGCTTTGAGTTTGCGGGGCAGAGCCATGGTGGTTCCTTGCTTGGTGCGTGTGGGTTACGGTGGGCTGTGGCGTTACTGACCCGTGGCCACACGAATGGCCCAGTCGGCGTAATACTTATCGGTGATGCGCTGCACAAGGCCTAGATCCTCCAACGGTGGCAGCGGCGTGTAGTCGTAATCGATGGTGAGTTTTCCGCTCTTGAGCAATTCGGTGGTGTTCACCTCGTAATCGATCCAGGCTTTGCCGTCGAGGATGTAGCCGCCCGCTTTCAGGCTGCGCATGCGCGCGTTGATGCCCTCAAGAATGTCTTTCACCAAGCTGGGCGTAAGCGGCTTGTCGATGTATTCAAAGTGCCCCTCGGCCATGGTGTCGGCCAGCACGTGGGCGGTGCGCGTGGCTGTCTCAAACGAAAACGCTTCGTCGGTGCTGCAGGTGCGGTTGCCCCAGAAGCGGTGCCCCTGCTTTCGGATCAGTGTGGTTACCTTGCCCTCATTCAGAATCGTTGCGTCACTGGCCGGGTTCTGCAGGTCAAAGAACACGTCTTTGCTGATGCCGGTAGGGCCATTTACTGGCACGTTGGAAAGGCTCTTGTGCCAGCCTTGGCGCTGGTCGATAGCGGCGCGCAGGCCCAAGGCGTAGGCCACGGCTGGCACTTCCACCACCGTGTTGGCGGTGGTGCTCCACTTGGTGAAGTTGGGCCAGATGACCATGGTTTCACGCTTGCCGAAGCCGTTGGCATACGCCACCGCCTCGCTGACATCTTCGGCACCGTGTGCGTGCACATAGGCCATGGCACGCAGCGCCTCAGCTGCGGCGGTGAGCGCTTCGGCTACTGGCTTGTCGTCAAGGCCCGGTGCACCCAGAATGCGCGGCTTTAACCCCAGCCGCTGCTCTGCCGCCAGCAGCGCCTGAATGCCCGTGCGCACGCCGCCCGTGTTTTCGCCGATTACCTTGCTACTTTGGTCGGCGGCTTTCTCAGCGTCATCACCGCCCACGCCATCCTCTACACGCACGATCACCAACACGGGGCGCGATTGGTCGGCGATGGTGGCCAGCGCGGTGGACAGGGTGCCCAGCGTGCCAGCCACTGCCATGGCTTTGGCAATGCTGGTGAACAGCACCGGCTTGTTATAGGGCAGCGCATCGGCGTCGGCATCACTGGCGGTGGCCACCAGGCCGATGATGGCGGTGGAAACAAGGCGCAGCGACGTGGTGCCCTCGGTGACTTCTGTCACCCGCACGCCGTGGTGAAAATCTGCAATGGCCATTTGGAACCCTTTGAAACGGTGGTGTTTGATGCGCAGTGCGCAGGGTTCCCATGGTGCTTTTCCCCTCGCGCGAAAGCCAGCGCGGGGCACTGTGGCTGCGACGGAAACAAAAAAGCCCGCCGGGCGCGAAGCCGGGCGGGCTGTGTGTGAGGTGTGCGGCTCTTGCCGCGCGAATTACCGGCGCGCAGCCCTTTCAATGGCAGCAACCAACAGCGGCGCAAGTCGGTCGCTGGCCGCTTGTGTTCGGTGGATATGGTCCGGCGCCACATCCTGTGGCCCCTG
>JBCNOJ010000115.1:0-11369 GCA_039593925.1 Acidovorax sp. | reverse complement strand
AGATATCCTCCAGGCTCTGCTCCAGCACTGAAGGGAACTGCACCGGCAGCTGGCGCGCGCTGTGACAGGGTTCTCACGCAGCGCCGCGTCCACAGCGCCCAGCGTGACCCAGCTCGGCGCGCGCACGGCCAAGCCATCGGCCCCCACGGTGAACCCGATGGTGCGGCGCCGTGCGCGCTGCAGCGAGTAGGCCACCACGGCATCGCCCAGCAGCAGTTCGCGGTTGGCCTGGGGGTGGCGGAATTCGGCGGGGGACAGCAGCGAAGGCAGGGGCACCGCGGGCGCTGCGGGGCGGATCACTCTGTTTTTAGGAGCTACCAGCGCTTTCCCATCAAGCGCTAGAGGCACTTTTGGCTTGGTATCTTGCGACCCAGCGGCTCCAAGCGGAACAGGCCGGGCGGCCGCTGGTGACGGCGCCGCAACAACGGCGGGCGGATCGTCAAACAGGTCCAGCGCCAGTTGCACAAGCCGCTGCATCACGGTGGGTTTACTCCGCGCTGCGGGGGGCTGCGGGTGCAGCTGCTGGCGCATTGGATTCTGGATAGGCCCCAGGGTCCAGACGGCGCATTTCAGACTCGATCCAGGTCTCGACCTCGCGCATCAGTTCGTCGGGCTGGCGGCCCACGCTGGAGATGGGACGGCCAATGGACACCTCCACCACACCGGGCCGCTTGACGAAGGCCTTGCGCGGCCAGACCTTGGCGGACGTGACGGCAATCGGCACCACGGGCGCGCCCGTGTCGATGGCCAGGCGCGTGCCACCGGTCTTGTATTGGCCCTTCTGCCCGCGCGCGATGCGTGTGCCTTCGGGGAACATGATGATCCAGATGCCTTTGGCCAGCAGGTCCTTGCCTTGCTGCACCACCTTGTTGAAGGCCTGGGTGCGCTGGCTGCGGTCGATGTGGATCATGTCCAGCCGCCCGATGGCCCAGCCGAAGAACGGCACGTAGAGCAGTTCCTTCTTGAACACGTAGGCCAGCGGGTGCGGCATGATCGTGGGCATCAAGAAGGTTTCGAACGTGGACTGGTGCTTGACCAGCAGCACTGCACCCGCGTTATCGCCCTGGGGCAGGTGCTCCATGCCGGTGATCTCGACGCGGATGCCCAAAATGACCCGCGCCCCGCTGATGCACAGCGACAGCCACGCCCGCGCAATGCGGTACAGCGGCAAGCCCCGCACCCCCAGCAGCGTGCCCAGCATGATGGCCAGGGCATACGGCACCACGGTGATGCCCATCCAGAGAAGGTGAATGACCGAACGGAGAAATGCCATGTTTATGGTGTTTTTGGCCGCTAACGCTTGCCCATCAAGCGCTAATAGCTATTAATAAAGTAGCACTAAAGCATACCACCCAGCGGCGCAGCGGCCATGGGCCCGGGGGCGCTGCCGGGCAGCGGCGTGGCTGGCAGCAAATGGTCCACAAAATCACCCAGGCTGGCATGCAGCCGCACGCCCGTTGGCAAGCTCAAAGGCACGCCGCCGTCGGGCGCCACCTGCGCCGATTGGCCGGTGCACACCAGGTGCAGCTGCGCCCCCAGGGCCGCCCCCGCCAGCACGTGCGCGGTGCAACTGCCCACCACCTGCACCTCTTGCCGCTCCACGCCAAAACGGTCACTGATCTGCTCCAGCAGCCCAGGCGCCGGCTTGCGGCAGGCGCAGTCCTCGTCGGCCGCATGGGGGCAATAGAACACAGCGTCGATGCGCCCGCCCACCGCTGCCACCTGGCGGTGCATCTTGGCGTGAATGGCGTTGAGCGCCATCACATCAAAAAGGCCGCGCCCCAGGCCCGGCTGGTTGGTGGCCACCACCACGTGCCAGCCCGCGTGGTTGAGGCGGGCGATGGCCTCCAGCGCACCGGGCACCGCCATCCACTCATCGGCCGAGGTGATGTAGTCATCCCCCACCGGGTTGAGGGTGCCGTCACGGTCTAGGATGACAAGTTTCATAGGAAGGGCGCTTTGTGGAAACGAACCGCCAGCCTATCAGCCTCGGCCTCAGACGGCCAGCCGCGACAGGTCGGCCACACGGTTCATCGCGTTGTGCAGCATCTTGAGCAGGCCCAGGCGGTTCATGCGCACATCCAGTTGCTCGGCGTTGACCATCACGTCGTCAAAGAATGCATCCACGGGTGCACGCAGCACGGCCAGGGTTTGCAGGCTGGCGGTGTAGTCACCGGCGTCGAACTGGGCATTGGCCTCGGGCACAAAGCGTTGCAGCGCGGCGAACAGGTCCTGCTCGGCCTTTTCCTGCAGCAGCTCGGGGTTGACGTGGGCATCCACCGGGCCTTCGACCTCGGCCTTTTTCAGGATATTGCCCACGCGCTTGTTGGCGGCTGCCAGCGCAGGCGCTTCGGGCAACGAAGCAAAGGCGCGCACAGCCGCCAGTTGCTTCTCGACCAAGGCCAAGCGCTGCGGGCGCAGGGCGAGCACGGCGTCCACTTCCTGTGCGCTGTAGCCTTGCTCGCGCAGGCTGCCGGCGAGGCGGTCGTAGATGAAGTCGGCGAGCTGCGCCGAAGCGTCGGTGATCTTGTCGCCAAAGGCGGGTGCGGCACCAGCCAGCAGCGCGTTCAAGTCCAGCGGCAAGTCCTTCTCGACCAGCATGCGGATCACGCCCAGCGCATGGCGGCGCAGCGCGAACGGGTCGCGGTCGCCCGTGGGCAGGTTGCCGATGCCGAACATGCCCACCAGGGTCTCCAGCTTGTCGGCCAGCGCCACGACCACGCCGGCGGTGTTGCGCGGCAGCGTATCGCCCGCGAAGCGCGGCTTGTAGTGGTCTTCAATCGCGTGCGCCACGGTCTCGCCCAAGCCGTCGTTCAGGGCGTAGTAGCCGCCCATGATGCCCTGCAGTTCGGGGAACTCGCCCACCATGTCGGTCACGAGGTCGGTCTTGGCCAGCTGCGCGGCCAGGTCGGCATCGGCCACCAGGGCGGCATCACCCAGCTGCGTGGCGATGGCCTTCGCGATGGCGCGCACGCGCTCCACGCGCTCACCCTGCGTGCCGAGCTTGTTGTGATAGACCACCTTGCCGAGGCCTTCAACGCGCGAGGCCAGGGTCTTCTTGCGGTCCTGGTCGAAGAAGAACTTCGCGTCGGCCAAGCGCGGGCGCACCACGCGCTCGTTGCCGCCGGTCACGAAGCTGGTGTCTTCGGGGCTGATGTTGCTGACCACCAGGAACTGATGCGTGAGCTTGCCTGCAGCGTCGAGCAGCGGGAAGTACTTCTGGTTGGCCTTCATCGTGAGGATGAGGCACTCTTGCGGCACGCCGAGGAACTCTTTTTCGAACGAGCAGATGACCACATTGGGCCGCTCGACCAGCGAGGTCACTTCGTCGAGCAGGGCTTCGTCTTCGATGGGGCGGGCGCCGTTGCCCACCTTCGCGGCGGCAGCGGCGAGCTGGCGGGCGATCTCGGCCTTGCGTTCGGCAAAGCTGGCGATCACGGCGCCGTCTTTTTGCAGCGTGGCAGCGTAGCTGTCGGCGTCCTTCAACACCACCGGCGACACAGCGGCTTCAAACCGGTGACCTTGTGTGCTGTTGCCGGCCGTGAGGCCCAGCGCCTTCACCGGCACCACCGTGCTGCCGTGCAGTGCCACGAGGCCGTGCGCAGGGCGCACGAAGTTCACGCTGGTCCAGCCGGGCAGTTCGCAATCGGTCTCGAGCTGGTAGCTCATGACCTTGGGAATGGGCAGCTTGGCCAGGGCTTCGAGCAAGGCTTTTTGCAGGCCTTCCTGCAGCGTGGCGCCGGGCACCACGCTGTCGTAGAACAGCGCTTCGGCCTTGCCATCCTGCGCGCGCTTAAGGGCCGCCACGGCGGCTGCCGGGTTGGACACGTCAGCGCCCAGTGCCTGCAGCTTTTTCAAGAGCGCTGGGCTGGCGTTGCCGCTGGCGTCGAGCCCTACGGTCACGGGCATGAGCTTTTGCTGCACAGCCTTGTCAGCGGCTTTGTCTGCCACGGCGGTCACATGCGCGGCAAGGCGGCGGGGCGAGGCAAAGGGCGTGACCACGGACGCTGCGGTGGCCAGGCCCTGTGCCTTGAGCTGGTCGCCCAGCACGGTGGCAAAGGCATCGCCCAGCTTTTGCAGCGCCTTGGGCGGCAGCTCTTCGACAAACAGTTCTACGAGAAGGTTTTGGGTTGTCATGTTCTTGTTCTTTCCGCGCGCTCAGGCCGCTTTCTTCGCCATCTGCTCCACCCACTCGCGCGGCGCCATGGGGAAGCCCAGGCGCTCACGGCTCTCGTAGTAGCTTTGCGCCACGGCACGGGCCAGGTTGCGGATGCGGCCGATGTAGGCGGCGCGTTCGGTCACGCTGATCGCGCCGCGCGCATCCAGCAGGTTGAAGCTGTGCGCGGCCTTGAGCACCTGCTCGTAGGCGGGCAGCGCCAGCTGCTGCTCCATCAGGTGCTTGGCCTGCTTTTCGTGCGCATTGAAGGCGGTGAACAGGAAGTCCGCGTCGCTGTGCTCGAAGTTGTAGGTGGACTGCTCCACCTCGTTTTGCTTGTAGACGTCGCCGTAGGAGATGGTGTCGGTCCACTTCAGGTCATAGACGTTGTCCACGCCCTGCAGGTACATGGCCAGGCGCTCCAGGCCGTAGGTGATCTCGCCCGTAGCGGGCTTGCAGTCGATGCCGCCCACCTGCTGGAAGTACGTGAACTGCGTCACCTCCATGCCGTTGAGCCACACCTCCCAGCCCAGGCCCCAAGCGCCGAGGGTGGGGTTCTCCCAGTCGTCTTCGACGAAGCGGATGTCGTTCTTCTTGAGATCGAAACCGAGGGCTTCGAGCGAACCCAGGTACAACTCCAGGATGTTGGCCGGCGCAGGCTTGAGCACCACCTGGTACTGGTAGTAGTGCTGCAGCCGGTTGGGGTTCTCGCCATAGCGGCCGTCCTTGGGGCGGCGGCTGGGCTGCACGTAGGCGGCCTTCCAGGGCTCGGGGCCGATGGCGCGCAGGAAGGTGGCAGTGTGCGAGGTGCCGGCGCCCACTTCCATGTCATAGGGTTGCAGAAGGGCGCAACCCTGCGCGTCCCAGTAGGACTGCAGCTTCAAAATGATTTGCTGGAATGTCAACATGGCGTCTGTGGCACTGGCAGGCCAGGCCGGGCAAGTAAGGGAGAAAGAAAAAGGCTGTGCGTATCAGGCCCGGCACCCGCAGCCTACAAAGGAGCCGAGGCGGGCATCGCGCGCGCAACCGGGCATTTTACGGCGCTGCGGCGGGGCACCCGGGAAACGGCGCTGCACACCCTCAAGCCCATGAAAAAAGGCCGGAGCCCTTTTGGAGCCCCAGCCTTCCCAACCAGTCACGCGCGCTATAAGCCGGTGCGTGCCAGTGGCCACACGGGTGTGGCCCTCAACGCCTGCATAGCGTCAAAATCGGTACCAAACCTTGGGTTAATACTCCCAGAAGATGCGTTGCAGCTCTTTGCTGTCGTTGGTCTTGGTGAGGGCCACCATGGCCAGGATGCGGGCCTTTTGGGGGCGCAGGTCATGGGCCACGACCCAGTCGTACTTGTCGTCAGGCTGCTCGGCATTGCGCAGCACAAAACCATCGGGCACGCGGGCCGAACGGATGATTTGCACGCCCGAGGCGCGCAGGGCCTTGAGCGAATCGACCGCTTGGGCAGCCACCGAGCCGTTGCCGGTGCCGGCGTGGATCAGCGCCTTGACGCCGGCCTTGCCGTAGGCGTCGATGCCGGTGGTGTTCATGTTGCCGTAGCCGTACACGATGTCCACAGCGGGCAGCGCCTGGATCTCG
The DNA here is from genome assembly GCA_039593925.1 of Acidovorax sp. Lineage (GTDB taxonomy): Bacteria > Pseudomonadota > Gammaproteobacteria > Burkholderiales > Burkholderiaceae_C > Acidovorax. Next base: position 5,623 of record JBCNOJ010000115.1, on the reverse strand, counting down.
TCGATGTTGAATTCAGACTGCGCTGTGTGGCGCTTGACCGGGGCGCGGAACCAGTAGTTCTTGCCTTCCACCACCATGCCCAGCGGGCCCCACTGGCTCTTGAAGGCCTCGGTCTTGATGTTGATGGTCTTGCTCACGTCGCGACCGCTCTGGATCTCGTCGTTCATCGTGACCAGCACGCCCTTGCCGGCTGCGTCCTTGCTGGCGGCCACGGTCACGGCGTCGTACAGGTTCAGCGCGCCGTCGGCCGACAGGGCGGTGCCGGGGCGCATGGAGCCGACCACCACGATGGGCTTGCTCGTGCGCACGGTCAGGTTCAGGAAATACGCGGTTTCTTCCAGTGTGTCGGTCCCGTGGGTGATCACGATGCCATCCACGTCGGCCTGTTTGGTCAGGGCAGAGACGCGCTGGCCCAGCTTGAGCAAGTGCTCGTTGGTGAAGCTCTCGGATGCGATCTGGAACACCTGCTCGCCCGACACCTTGGCCACGTTGGCCAGCTCCGGCAGGCCGGCAAGGAGTTTGTCGACCGGCACCTTGGCCGCAGCGTAGGTGGCGCTGTTGGCGGCAGAAGCGCCCGCACCGGCAATGGTGCCGCCGGTGGCCAGCACCACCACGTGGGGCTTGGCGGCCTGGGCCATCGCCACGGTGGACAGGGCCGACAGGACCACGCCCGCGAACCAGCGGCGGGTGATGGATGAAGCAGCAGAAGAAGGGGAAGAAATTTGCATGTTGTGTGTCTCCAGATCGGTTTGGGGAACGTCTTTGGCGCGCCGCTCCCGCCTCCGCCAGCCCTGATTGCAGGGTCATGGCGGTGCGGCATCCTATGAGAAATTGATGCACAGCCAAGTGGAATAATTGGCCTCGCCCTGTGAATTGAATTCACACCCCAGTCAACCTCCGTTCACCATGAATCTGCGTCAGCTCGAAGTGTTCCAGGCCGTCTTGCAGACCGGCAGCATGAGCGCGGCGGGCCGCCTGTTGTGCATCACGCCATCGGCCGTCAGCAAGGCGGTAGCCCACACGGAACTGCAGTTGGGCTACCGGCTGTTCAACCGCACGCCAGCAGGCCTCACGCCCACGCCCGAGGCGCAAGTGCTGGCAGTGGAGTCGGGCAGCATCTACCGGCAGTTAGACGCTCTGCAGCGGACGGCGCGCAACCTGGCCACCACCGAACTGGGCGATGTGCGGCTGGCGGCCATCCCGTCCATCACGCACGAATTTCTGCCCACGCTGCTGCACCGCCATGCGCAAAAACATCCGCAGGTGGGGGTGGAAGTGCGCACCATCCACCAGGACCAGATGACGCAGGCGCTGCTCACGCGCAGCGTGGACTTCGGGCTGGGTTTTTTTGAGCACCCGCATCCGCAGGTACACAGCGAATTGCTGGTCAGCGGTAGGCTGTCGCTGGCGGTGGCGCGCGCCGTGTGGGATCGGGCCCCACGCGCTGCCAGCACCGCTGCACGCCTGGCACAGGTGCCCGCCGTCCGGCTGGTGGGCGACGACCCGATGCGCCAGTCCATCGACCACACGGCGGACCGTCTGGGCACGCCGGGCGGGCCAGGCATCCAGGTGCAGACCTCGCGACTGGCGCTGGAACTGGTGCGGCTGGGCATGGGCTGGACGGTGGTGGATTTCCTTACCGCCATTCGCCTGGACCCGGCCCACATGGTGGCGGTGGAACTGCCGGACCTGCCGCCCATGTCGCTGTACAGCTACCACGCGGGCAACCACCCACCCGGCCTGCAGGCCACGCGCATGCTGGCCATGCTGCCAGCGCTGCTGCACGAAGCGCTGTCGCCACGGCTGCGCAAGTAGCCCCCTACCCATAAAAAACCCGCCGGCGCAGTGCGCGCGGCGGGTTGTATTGACGTCAGCAAAGCCGGGTTGAAAAACCGGTCAGGCGCCTGTCCAGCGGCGCAGCACCAAGCTCGCGTTGGTGCCGCCAAAGCCAAAGCTGTTGGACAGCACGGTGGTCAGTTCCGCATCGCGCGTCTGCGTGACCAGCGGCATGGAGCCCAGCGCCGGGTCAGGCGTTTCCACGTTGGCCGAACCGGCAATGAAGCCCTTGTTGAGCATGATCATGCAGTAGATCGCCTCTTGCACACCGGTGGCGCCCAGCGAGTGGCCGGTCAGTGACTTGGTGGACGAGAACGGCGGCACCTTGTCGCCGAACAGCGCCTGCATCGCGCGCACTTCCTGCATGTCGCCCACAGGGGTGGAGGTGCCGTGCGTGTTGATGTAGTCGATGGGGGCGTCCAGCCCTTCCATGGCCTGCTTCATGCAGGCAATGGCACCGTCGCCCGAAGGGGCTACCATGTCTTCGCCATCGCTGGTGGCGCCAAAGCCCACCACTTCGGCCAGGATGGTGGCACCGCGCGCCTGCGCATGCTCCAGGCTCTCCAGCACCACAGCACCACCGCCGCCTGCGATCACAAATCCATCGCGGTTGGCGTCATAGGCGCGCGAGGCTTTCTCGGGTGTTTCGTTGTACTTGCTGGACATGGCACCCATGCCGTCGAACAGCAGCGACATGCCCCAGCTCAGCTCTTCACCGCCGCCCGCAAACATCACATCCTGCATGCCCCAAGCGATCTGCTGCGCGGCGGCGCCGATGCAGTGCGCCGACGTGGAGCACGCCGACGTGATGGAGTAGTTGATGCCCTTGACCTTGAAGTTGGTGGCCAGACAGGCGGACACGGTGGAGCTCATGCAGCGCGTGACCTGGTAAGGGCCAACACGCCGGATGCCTTTCTCGCGCAGCGTGTCGGCCGCTTCGATCTGGTTGCCGGGAGAGCCGCCGCCCGAGCCCATGATGAGGCCGGTGCGCGGGTGGCTGATCTGTTCCGGCGTGAGCCCGGCTTGCTGGATTGCATCTTCCAGCGCAATCTGTGCATATGCGGCTGCGTCGCCCATGAAGCGCAGCTGCTTGCGGTCGATGCGTGCTTCGATGTCGATCTCGGGCGCACCGCCCACCTGGCTGCGCAGCCCCAGCTCCTTGAACTTTTCTACGGCCTTGATGCCACTCTTGCTGGCCCGCAGCGAAGCTTCCACAGTGGCCAGGTCGTTACCGATGCACGAAACGATGCCCGCGCCGGTGATGACTACGCGCTTTTTGGAGGTCGTCATGCTGCGTCCTTGTCGTCGCCCTCGCGCTTGAACAAACCGACGCGCAGGTCGTTGGCCACGTAGATTTCCTTGCCGTCGGCCAGCAGGCGCGCATCGCCAATCGCCATGACCAGCTTGCGCTTGATCACGCGCTTGATGTCGATTTCGTAGGTGACCAGCTTCACGTCAGGGCCCACCTCGCCGGTGAACTTGACCTCGCCCGCACCCAGCGCACGGCCACGGCCCGGCAGTTGCAGCCAGGTCAGGTAAAAACCAATGAGTTGCCACATGGCATCCAGCCCCAGGCAGCCCGGCATGACGGGGTCGCCCTGGAAGTGGCAGGCAAAAAACCACAGGTCGGGCTTGATGTCGAGTTCAGCGCGGATCTTTCCCAACCCGTGTTCACCCCCATCGCTGTCGATGTGCGTGATGCGGTCAAACATCAGCATGGGTGGCAGCGGCAGGCGCCCGCTGTCAGCGCCGAACAGCCGGCCTTCGCCCGAGGCGATCAGTTGTTCGTAGGAAAAGGAATCTGCCATTTTCAGTCGTGCTCCAGAACGGCGGGTGCCCCGCCTCAAATCGTCGTTGTACGCAATACAAGCCCCCGCTTGCAAGGCTCCATTATCAAGGCATAGGGTGACAGCCCTCGGGCTTTGGCCCAGTCAAGCGTCAGGGCACCCCTGTGGGGGCTGACCTGGATCAAGGCCGATGAGGGCCCCGGGCACGCCGGGCCAGGGCACAAACCGCCACCACGGCCGCTCCAAAAAGCCACAGCGGCCACAACCCCCAGCGGGACACCCACCATGCATACGGCGTGACGGCCCATCCGCTTTGTGCATCGAGGCCGCGCCCATGCACCTCTCCCTGCAGCACGCCGCGGGTATGTCGCTCAAGCTGGTGGGTGACCACGCCGCGGTGGTCGATGATGGCCGTGGCACCGGTGTTGGTGGCGCGCACCATGGGGCGCTCGAACTCCAGCGCGCGCATGCGGCTGATGTGCAGGTGCTGGTCGATGGCGACCGTGTTGCCGAACCAGCCGATGTTGCTGAAGTTGACGAAGACCGTGGGCGCCTGCGCGGGGTCGATGAACCGGGCACCCAGTTCTTCGCCAAACAGGTCTTCGTAGCAGATGTTGGGCGCAATGCGCTGCCCTGCCCAGGCAAACGAAGGCTGGCCAATGGCACCCCGGTTGAAGTCACCCAGGGGGATGTTCATCATGGCCGTGAACCACTTGAAGAACGGCGGAATGAATTCGCCGAACGGCACCAGGTGGTGCTTGTCGTAGCGGTAGGGCTGGGCCTGGGTAGCGGCACTCATACCCAGCACCGAGTTGGTGTAGCCCACCGCGTCGTCCCCCATCGGGATGCCCAAAAGCGCAGCCTGGGCACCCTGCGCATAGCGCTGCTGGATGCCCTCCAGGTAGCCGGGCAGAAGTTGCTGGGGCAGCAGCGGTATGGCGGTCTCGGGCGCCACCACCAGGTCGGCCTTGGCGTTGCGCAACGCCTCGGCATACCACTGCAGCGCCAGCGGCACGCCGCTTCCGGGCTGGAATTTCTCGTCCTGGGGGATATTGCCCTGCAGCAGCTCCAGCGTCAGGGCAGGCGCGGGCTGGCGCATGGGGGTGTGGCACAGCTCCACGGCGCACATGCGCTGCAGCGACGCGCCGCCCAGCACCGCCGCCAGCGCCAGCAGCAACGACCAGGTGCGTACACGGCGCAGATCTTGGGCACGCACTTGCACGGCACCCATTGCCAACGCCGCCGCCACCGCGCCCAATCCATACACGCCGATGCTGCGCGCCAACACGGCCAAGGGCCCATCCACGTGCGCATAGCCGCCAGCACCCCAAGGGAATCCCGTCCACAAGGTGCCGCGCGCCAGTTCTGCAAGCAGCCACACCGCTGCAAAAAGAATAGCTGCCAGCGCTTTATTGGCGGGCGCAAAGTGGCAAAAAAGCCCTAAACCGACTGCATAGTAGCTGGCCAGGAACGCCGCCAGCCCCAGCACGGCAGCGGCGGCCAGCGGGGCCGACAGCCCGCCATAGGTGTGCATGGAAATGAACAGCCACCAGAACGTGCCCACCAGCCATGCGGTGGCAAACACCCCACCCAGCAACGCCCCCCTGCGCCAGCCCGGCAACTGCTGCGCGCTGGGGCGCACCAGCCAGGCCAAGACCGCCATGGACGCCAATTGCAGCCACCACAGCGGCTGCCCGTTGCCCGGCCAGGCCAGCGATGCGGCTTGCGCCAAGCCAGCGGCCACGGCCAGGGGAATCTGCAGTGCCAGCCGAGGCGCTGCCGCTGAAAGGGAGGGCGCCATCACTCGCTGGCGTTGCCAGAGGGAGTGGCGTTTTCTTCGATGCGCGAAACCTTGAACCAGCGCACTGCGCCGCCCTTGGTGTGCAGCACCACAAAATGCAGGCCGCCCAACTGCAGGTGCTCGCCGCGCTTGGGCACGTGGCCCATTTCATGGGCGATGAGGCCGCCGATGGTGTCGAAATGCGCGTCGGGGTCGCTGC
>JBCNOJ010000114.1:0-11386 GCA_039593925.1 Acidovorax sp. | reverse complement strand
GGTGCAGGAATCGATCCAGGCGCTTAAGAATGCACAAGCGCAAACGCGGGAAGAACAACCGCTGACGATCCGGCACGTGCTCACGGATCACCTGGGCACACCCATCAGCCGATCCGCTTCCAGGGACAGCAGCTCGATGAGGAAACGGGCCTGCACTACAACCGGTTCAGATACTACGACCCTAGCGTGGGGCAGTACATCTCTCAGGATCCTATTGGACTTGCCGGTGGGAGTAATGCTGCTAATTATCGAGTTGGTCCGGTAAATTTTGTAGACCCCATGGGGCTAGATCCAATTGCAGTGCCGCCGAAAGGTTTAGATGTTGGGAAAACAAAGGGAATTATGGATAAAATTTCCGATGCTCTAAATTGGGATGAAAACAAGGAAGCCGGGCGTCAGATAAAGATCAAGCAAGATTTATTAATGTGCAAAGCTGAAAGAGAAATTGAGGATAAGGTTAATAATGAAGAGTTGACCCCTCAGGCGGCGAAAGGTGCATTGGCGGAAAAACGAATTTCAATATATGCTGATGGGCCTGTGTCCGCCGGTGTCGAGGCGACTCAAGCAGGAGTGATTGAAAATGCTGCAAAGAGCTACGGTTATGCCACAGCGCCAGCTAAAGATTGTGCGAAGCTTTTAAATCCACAGTCCAGTCAGCCTCAATTTGATTTCTTTAAAAAATGAAAATACTAAAATTTATCAACATATTTTCGTTGTTGACATGGGTTGGTGGTGTGTTGGCTCTACTATATGGGGGTGGTGGCGCCATGGGTGGCTCTTGGATTGCTCGTTATTATGGAATGAGTATATTTGGCTGGACCGTTGGATTGTTGGTTTTGTTGCTCATTTCGAGAACATTTTCGGTTTCTTTGAGGGTTAATGTTGCATTTTTGATGTTGTTTTCGATTTTTTATGTCATTTTTCCGATTGAATGGTTTTTTGAGGCAACTCCCGGTGGGAATGAATTTCTGAATTATATGTTGGAGAGGGTGAGGCGCGTCGAGGTGGTTGAGGCTGGTGTTGTCTTGGTGATCATATTGCGAGATGCTCTGAGAGTGATGACCCCTGTAATATTATTTGTAGCGCCTATTTATTTATTTTTTGGATTAATGGGAAAGAGGATTTTCGCTGGCGCGCGCTGAGTTTTTTTAAGGTGCCACCAGCTCAGCCGACGGACCACCAGCTCCATGGGATCCAGGAATTCACGCTTGACTGTGTTGCTCAGGCCCAGGCTGCTTTGCTCATGGCCTTATTTTCTCGGCTTCACGCCTTATTGCGCACATTACGCAAGGATTTGTGCAAAGTATCCCTAAGCTCAATCAACCAAATTTGCGCCGCGCCCCCCTCCATCGGCACCGCCACCACATGCCCCTGGATCTGCTCACACCCCAACCCCCGCAGCAATTCAACCTGCGCCTCCGTCTCCACCCCCTCCGCCACAGTCTTCAACTGCAGACTGCGCGCCATCTGGATGATGGCGGTGACGATGGCAACATCATCAGCGTTGCCTGGCGTGTCCATCACAAACGACCGGTCGATCTTGAGCTTGTCGATGGGGTAGCGTTTCAGGTACGCCAGCGATGAGTACCCCGTCCCAAAGTCGTCCACCGAGATACCCACGCCCAGCGCCTTGAGGGCATTCAAGGTGTCCAGGGTCTGGCCGGTCTGGTGCATCAGCACGGACTCTGTCAATTCGATTTCCAGGTACTGCGGCGCCAGGCCCGTGTCGCGCAGCACGGCGGCGATTTCGGCGGCGACGTCGCGTTGGCGGAACTCCAGGGCAGACAGGTTGATGGCCACCGGCACCATGGCCAGGCCTTCGTCCTGCCAGGCCTTGAGCTGGCGGCACGCCTCGCGCAGCACCCAGCGGCCGATGGGGGTGATCAGGCCGCGAGATTCCGAGAAGGTGATGAACTCGTCGGGGCCGACCAGGCCGCGTTCAGGGTGGCGCCAGCGCACCAGGGCTTCGAGGCCTTGCAGTGCGCCGTCGGCCAGCCGCACCTGAGGCTGGTAGTGCAGTTCGAAGGCTTCGGTGGCAATGGCCTCCCGCAGCAGGCGTTCGTGGCGCAGCACATCCAGGGCGCTGGCGTCCATGCTGGGGTCGTAGAACTGGCGATTGCCGCGGCCACTGTCCTTGGCGTGGTGCATGGCTGCGTCGGCGCTGCGCAGCAGCACATCGGCGCTGTGGCCATGCTCGGGGTACATCGCGATACCAATGGAGGGCGAGATGGTGAGCGGCAAATGGTCCACCGTAAACACGCCGTGCATGGCGGCCAGCAGCTTGTCGGCCACCATGGCCGCGTCCTCGGGCGTCTTAACGTCGGTCAGCACCACCACAAACTCATCACCGCCCAGGCGTGCAACCACATCGGCATCGCGCACGCCGCCGCGCAGGCGCTCTGCCACATTGCGCAGCAACTGGTCGCCGGCGTGGTGGCCGAGCGAGTCGTTCACGGTCTTGAAGTGGTCCAGGTTCACAAACAGCACCGCGGTGCGGCCATGGCGCCTGCGGGCCAGTGAGAGCACCTGCGACAGCTGCTCCATCAGGAAGTGCCGATTGGGCAGCTGCGTCAGGCTGTCGTGCAAGGCGATGAAGGCCTCACGCTCTTGTGCCTGTTTGCGGGCGGTAATGTCGCGCACCACCACGATGCGGTAGTCCGCATGGTGCAGCGGCATGGTCTTGCCCACCACCTCGACGGGAATGGCGTGGCCATCTTTGTGTCGGATGGTGACCTCGTAGGGGTCTTCGCGGCCGTTGCGTGTGTACTCCAGTGCCGTGGCACGCCATTCCGGGCTGATGTAGTTGAAGATGGAGTGGCCCAGCACCTCGGGCAGCGCATAACCCGTGAGTCGGTTCAGCGCCTCGTTGCCATCGGTGATGATGCCGTCGCGGTGGAACACGATGGCTTCGTCCGTGGCCTCCGTGAATTTGCGCATGCGCTCTTCGCTCTGGCGCACGGTGCGTTCGGCGCGCCAGCGTTCGGTGATGTCGGTGATCAGCACGAAGGAGCCAAGCTGCGCAGAGGCCGGACCGTTCTCGAAGTGCGGTATCAGGGTCGCTTCGATGACCCGCACCTCACCGTTGGGCAAGGTCTGTTCGCGCGTGTATTTGACATGTTCGCCGCGCATGCAGCGCTCCACATGGGGCTGAATGCTGGCCCAGGCCTTGTCGCCGATGGCCTCTCGCACGGTGAGGCCCAGGATGGATTCGGTGCTGTGGCCGTTGTAGGCCGCATAGCCCTGGTTGGCGAACTGGCAGCGCTGGCCAGGCATGTCGTAGTACGCCATCAAGGCGGGTACGGAATCGGCAATCAGGCGCAGCAAGGAGTCGCTGGCGCCGTTGGGGCCAGCGTGGTTGGCTGCATTGGTTGAATCTCGCATGTCCCCCCGGTGCTTGGACCGTGCTGGCGAGCTCCATACACCGCAGAGGGCGCCAGCAGGTGCTTGCCGTTATAGCCGATACACCTTACGGAGCAGTCAGGGAATTGCCCGAATAGGCAGCGTCGCCGCAAGGTGCGCCACCCATTCAGAACCCAGCCCCGGATAATCGCAGCCCATGACCTCCAAAGAAAATACCGCCAGCGCCGACTTCAGTACGCTGGCACTGAGCCCTGCTGTGCTGGCCAACCTGCAGCAGCTCGGCTACACCACGATGACCCCCATCCAGGCGGCCAGCCTGCCGCCCGCATTGCTGGGCAAGGACATCATCGCCCAGGCCAGCACCGGCAGCGGCAAGACGGCCGCCTTCGCCCTGGCCCTGCTGGCCAACCTCAACCCCCGCCGTTTTGCGGTGCAGGCCCTGGTGCTGTGCCCCACGCGCGAGCTGGCCGACCAGGTGACCACCGAGATCCGCCGCCTAGCGCGGGCCGAAGAAAACATCAAGGTCGTGACCCTGTGCGGCGGCGTGCCGCTGCGCGGCCAGATGCTGAGCCTGGAACATGGCGCGCACATCGTGGTGGGCACGCCCGGCCGCGTGATGGACCACCTGGAGCGCCAGCACCTCACGCTGGAAGCCCTGAACACCCTGGTGCTGGACGAAGCCGATCGCATGCTGGACATGGGCTTTTTTGACGACATCGTGACCGTGGCGCGCCAGTGCCCCAAAGAGCGCCAGACCCTGCTGTTCTCGGCCACCTACCCTGAGGGCATCGCCAAGCTCAGCGCCCAGTTCATGAAGTCGCCCGAGCAGATCACCGTGCAGGCCCAGCATGCCGAAGGCAAGATCGAGCAGCGCTGGTACGAGGTGAAAAACAGCGAGCGGCTGCACGTGGTGTCGCAGCTGCTCAACCACTTCCGCCCCGACTCGTCCATCGCGTTTTGCAACACCAAACAGCAATGCCGCGACCTCGTGGCCGTGCTGCAGGCCCAGGGCTTCAGCGCGCTGGCACTGTTTGGCGAGCTGGAGCAGCGCGAGCGCGACCAGGTGCTGGTGCAGTTTGCCAACAGGAGCTGCTCGGTGCTGGTGGCCACCGATGTGGCCGCGCGCGGGCTGGACATTGCCAACTTGGCCGCCGTGATCAATGTGGACGTGACACCCGACCCCGAGGTGCACATCCACCGCATCGGCCGCACGGGCCGGGGCGATGCCGAAGGGCTGGCGTTGAACCTGGCCAGCATGGACGAGATGGGCAGCGTGGGCAAGATCGAGCAGCTGCAGGGCCGCGAGTCGCGCTGGTTCCCGCTGGCCGGCCTCACGCCCACCGGCAGCGGCCCGCTTGTGCCGCCCATGGTCACCCTCCAGATCATCGGCGGCCGCAAGGAGAAGATCCGTGCAGGCGATGTGCTGGGCGCGCTCACCGGCGACATGTGCTACACCCGCGAGCAGGTGGGCAAGATCAACGTGAACGATTTCTCGACCTACGTGGCCGTGGACCGCGCGATTGGCGCCCAGGCCGTGCAGCGGCTCAACAGCGGACGCGTCAAAGGCAAGAGCGTGAAGGCCCGCCTGGTGACGGGGGAACAGAACTTTGAATGAAATAGGCTGCCAGCGCTGATCTACCAAGCGCCGCCAGCTATCAATTTTGGGTTTCGCAGCGGAAGGCCCGGACGTTGCGGCACCCGATACCGCGGCACTCGGATGTGGTGGATAGAGGGGCCTCCTGGCGGGCCTTACTGGTCCACAAGGCGATTCATCCAAAATTCAAGCCAAATTCACCTCTAGCGCTTATTCCATAAGCGCTGGCCGCTATCAATTTTTAATCACGCCCTCAGCCCTCAGCGCTTTGCTGCTGCCGCTTCCAGCATCTGCACCATCTCACCAAAGCCCCGCTGGCGCGCCAGTTGTAGTGGTGTGTTGCCCTGGCGGTCGGTCAGCGTCTGGCTGGCACCCGCCTGCAGCAGGGCCTGCAGCGTGGCCTGGTGACGTGGGCCGCCGTTGCCGAGCACGATGGATTCGATGAGTGCCGTCCAGTGGAGGTTGTTCACGTGGTCCAGCGGCGCACCGGCAGCAATCAGCTGGCGCACCACGCCGTCGTGCCCCAGGTGCGCGGCGGCGATCAGCGCGGTGCCGTCATAACGGCTGGTCACCTGCTTGGCGCTGGCGCCCAGGTCTAGCAGCAGGCGCAGCGTGGCCTCGTCGTCGGCCACTGAGGCGATGGTGACGGCGTCGTAGCGGTCGTTCTCCATCGCGTTCAGGTCGGCACCGGCTTTGGCGAGGGCGCGGATGGCGTCGGCTTGCCGCGCGTAGGCCGCCACATGCAGGGGCGTGCGGCCATGCGCATCGCGCGCGTTCAAGTCGGCACGCGCGGCCACCAGCTTGCTCAGCGCTGGCAGGTCGCCCCGCGCTGCGGCGGCATGCAGACCCTGATAGGCCGCTGCTTCGGTGGCCGTGGGCGGCACCTGGGCCTGGGCGGAGTGCGTTAGCAGCAGGGCGCATGCAAGCCTCAAGGACAGGGTAAAGAATCGAACCATGGTGTTTTCCTTTCGGTGATTCGTTCGGGTGCTGCGCGAAAACCGCGGGTTTGGTTTTGGGCGCTGCCAATGCAAGCGGCCACCGCGCAAGGGCTGCCCCGCCGCGCTGGTGGCGTCCCCTCAGGGGAAGGCGCGCAGCGCCTCAGGGGGCTTACTTGATCTGGTCTTGTACTTTGGCGATGCCCGCCACGGCGCACTGCTCGTCCAGGTGGCCGCCGGGCGCACCGCCCACGCCCACGGCGCCGATCACTTCGTTGCCCACCTTCACGGGCACACCGCCACCCAGCAGCAGGTAGCCGGGGATGTTCACCAGGTTGGCGGCTGCTGGGTTCTTCTGTGCACCCTCCATCATGGCCAGCGTGGTGTTCTTGGCCGATGCCGAGGTGTAGGCCTTCAGGCGGCTGGCTTCCAGTGTGTGGGGGCCGGCGTTGTCGGCGCGCTGCACGGCGCGCACGGTGCCAGCACGGTCCACCACGGTGGCGGTCACGGCGTAGCCGTTGGCGGTGCAGGTGGCCACGGTTTGCGCGGCGATCTGCGTGGCCAGGTCCAGGGAGATGTTCTTTTCGGTGCGCACGCCTTCGGCGCTGGCGGCGGTGGCGATCAGCGACAGGGTGAGGGCGGCGACGGTAGCGAGGCGGCTTTGCATGGTGTTCTCCGGTATTTTGGTGTCGGTGCCACCCTTTGTGGCGCCGTGAGAGAACTGTAAAAATTGCCGTCGTTTTCGGCCATTCGGGCGGCTACGCGCGGGCCTCCGTAGAACTACGGAACACACGCATTCCCCTGCGGCGCTGCGCGCCTTACCCTTCTCTCGCACCGCTGCGCGGGTCGGGAAGAGGGGGGCACAGCACTGCCTGCACGTTGATTTGGCGGCCCTTACAAGGCGGCCACTGGCGAAACCGCGGCTTCACGCGCCAGGGACGGAATCCACCAGCGCCGCATACCGCCGTATCAGCTGTGCCAGGGACTCGGCCCCCAGCTTGGCAAACAGGTTGGCGCGGTGGGTTTCCACCGTGCGCGGCGAAAGCGCCAGCGCCCGGCCGATCTCCTTGTTGGTCAGCCCCTCCACGATCAGGCCCAGCACCTCGCGCTCGCGGGCCGAAAGCTGCGCATACCGCTCGCGTGCCTGCTGGTCGGCCTGGTGGCGCTCGCGCGATCGCACATGCTGGCGCACGGCGTTTTGCAGGGCTTCGATCAGCACCTCGTCGTCCACGGGTTTCTCCAGAAACTCGGCCGCGCCGGTCTTGAATGCGCGGCGGCACATCTCCACCGTGCCGTGACCGGTGAGCAAAATCATGGGTTGGTCCACGCCCTGCGCCAGCAGCTGCTCCAGCACCGTGAGGCCGCTGATGCCGGGCATGCGCACATCGAGCACGATGGCGCCGATGCTGGCGCGGTCAAACCCGGCCATGAACGACTGCGGATCGGCCCAGGTCTGTACCCGCAGCCCCACGGTGCTGATCAGCAGGCCCAGGCTGTCGCGCACGGCGGCATCGTCGTCCACCAGGTGGATCAGGGGCGAGAGCGACGAGGACGAAGACGAGGCGGCAGAGGTGTTGTCGGTCATGGGCGAGCGGTGGGGAGCGTCAGCACAAACTCGGCGCCGCGGCCTTCGTCTGCAGGCGCCTCTGGTGCCAGGGCCAGTTGGGCGCCCATCGCTTGGGCCAGGCTTTCGCACAGCGTGAGGCCCAGGCCGAGCCCGCCGCTGCGCGTGGTAAAGAAGGGCTCGAACAGGCGCTGGCGGGCCTCGGGCGGGATGCCGGGGCCGTGGTCGCGCACCGAGAGCGCCACCTGCGCCGTGCCTGCGGGCTGCAGGCCGATGCGCAGGCGTCGTTCGGCAGGCGGCACCTGCTCCAGCGCCTGCAGCGCGTTCATCAGCAGGTTGTGGATGATCTGTTGAAGTGCCACGGGCTCGGCCATCACGCTGGGCAGGTCGGCCCCTGCGGCCACCTCCGGCACCACGCCGCGCTGGGTCAGTTCGGGCTCCAGCAGGTGCAGCGCGTCGTGCACGGCTGCGGGCAGCGACAGCGGCTGGGCCTGCCCCGCCAGGTCGGGTCGCTCCACCAGACGGCGCAGGCGCCCCACCACGGTGGACGCGCGGCGGGCCTGCTCCACGGCGCGGGCCATGGCGGTTTGTGCAGTGGTGATTTCTGGCGGGTCATCGGCCAGCAGGCGCTGTGCGGCTTGTGTGCTGGAGAGCAGGGCGGTCAGGGGCTGGTTCAGCTCGTGCGCCATGCCTGCGGCCAGCTCGCCCAGGGTGTTCAGGCGCGCCACCTGGCCCAGGCGCAGCAGTTCTTCGGCACGCTGGCGCGCCACGCGCTGGCGCCACAGGGCATGGCCGGCCACCCACAGCGCAGCGGTCAGCGCGCACCACCCCAGCATGCCCCACCAGGGCAGTTCACGCAGGCCCACGCTGCGCGCCGCCACCACATCCAGCGACTGGCTGGCGGCGGCCAGCGGTTTGTGAAATTCGTACGAGCGCACCCCCCACGCCTGCGACGGCGGCTTGCCGGGCTGCACCACAAACGCCTCGCCTCCCTGCTCCAACGTAACCCGCACGGGGCTGGCCGCCAGGTCCATGGGCCACTCTTCGGTGGGGATCGTGGCGCGCAGGTCGATGTGCAGTGCGTAGCTGGCAGGCGTGCCTGCCAAAACCAGGTAGTAGCGCCCGGCAGGCAGGTTGATCCCGCCCATTGCAGCATGGCCCATGCGGCGCGAAGCGGCTTCGGCAACGCCCAGATCATCGCGCAGCGCCGCGGGCCAGTCGGCTTGTGCAGAGCGCTGCAGAACGGCCAGGATTTGGGGGTACACCGAGGGCAGTCGTGGCAGTGGCGAGGATGCCGCACTGCCTGCGGCCGCATTGGCCGTGGCGGCGGGCTGCAGCAGCGCCAGCGTGGCCATGATCGCGTCGTGCTGAACCACTCGCTGGCTCAGCAGCCGGTGCACGATGCGGGCGTCGGTTTCAAACGCGGCGTGGAGTTGCTGCAAGCGGGCCACGGCCAGCCAACCCGCGCCTGCGCAAGCCACCACGGCGCACAGCAGCAAGCTGCGCAATGGGATTGTGGGGATGGCGCGGCGCCATGCAGGGGTGGGCATGCGCGGATTCTGGCATGGCGCATTTGGACGTAGCTGGGCCGTCCACCGGCCTCATGCCTTTTCTGAAAAGCGCTTAAGGTAGCTCTGGTGTAATTTCCAGCCCGCTTGTCTGGCGCTCTTTTCGCACACCGACCATGTCCACCGCTTCGCCCGCATCCCATCCCTGGCTCTCGCCCCGCAAACTGCTGTGGGCGTCGGTGGCCGTGGCGGTGGTGACCATTGCGCTCAAGACCTTGGCCTGGGTGGTCACAGGCTCGGTGGGCTTGCTGTCCGACGCGATGGAATCGTTCGTGAACCTCGCCAGCGCCATGTTTGCGCTGGCCATGGTGACGGTGGCAGCGCGGCCTGCGGACGATGACCACCCCTATGGTCACCACAAGGCCGAGTATTTTTCTTCGGGTTTTGAGGGCATCCTCATCGTGGGTGTGTCGGCGGGCATTCTGTGGGCGGCGGGGCACCGCTTGTTCGATCCGCAGCCCATCGAGCAGGTGGGTTGGGGCCTCGGTCTGTCGGTGCTCAGCTCCGCGCTCAATGGTTTTCTCGCGTGGCTCATGTTCCGCTCCGCGCGCGAGCACCGCTCCATCGCGCTGGAAGCCGATGCGCGCCACCTGGTCACCGACGTGTGGACCTCGGTCGGTGTGCTCGTGGGCATTGTGGGCGCGACGCTGACCGGCTGGCTGTGGCTGGACGCCGTGGCGGCCATCGTGGTGGCGCTCAACATCCTCAAAGAGGGCGTGGAGCTGGTGTGGCGATCGTCGCAAGGCCTCATGGATTCGGCCGTGGAGCCCGAGGTGCAGGCCAGCATTGATGCCACGCTGCAGCAGTTCGTATCCACCCAGCCGCCGGGCGCCGTGCGGTTTGACCACGTCTCCACCCGCCGCGCGGGCCAGCGCCAGTTTGTGGACATGCACCTGCACATGCCGGCGCACTGGACACTGCGTCACGCCGCACAACTGCGTGGCCAGGTGGAGCGTGCGCTGATGGCCGCGGTGCCCGGCCTGCGTGCCACCATCGAGCTGCTGCCCACCGACGTGGAAGCGCATTTTGACGACCCCCGTGACGATTCCAAGGAGCCTGTGAAGTGATCAGTGTGTTGCAACGCGTGCGCGAAGCCCGCGTGGATGTAGAAGAACAAACCGTAGGCGCCATCGGCCCCGGGCTGCTGGTGCTGGTGTGCGCCGAACGCGGCGACACCGAGGCCGAGGCCGACAAGCTGCTGGCCAAGATCCTCAAGCTGCGCATCTTTTCCGATGCCGCAGGCAAGATGAACCAGAGCGTGCAGGACATCGGCGGCGGGCTTCTGCTGGTCAGCCAGTTCACGCTGGCGGCCGACACCACGGGCGGCAACCGCCCCAGCTTCACGCAGGCGGCAGCGCCGGACGAGGGGCGGCGCCTGTACGACTACGTGGTGGCCCAGGCGCGCAAGGCGCACCCCGAGGTGGCCACGGGCCAGTTTGCGGCGGACATGCAGGTGCACTTGGTCAATGACGGGCCGGTGACCATCCCCCTGCGGATCGCTCCCACGGCGGCTTGAAACTCAAAATTCATAGCTGCCAGCGCTTTCTGGATAAGCGCTAGAGGCAGATTTGGTCATTATTTTTGGGGAGAGACTAGCGGCGATACCGGCAACAAGCGGAACGCCGTTGACGCCAGCGCCAGCCAGGCCGCAATGGCCAGCATGACCGTGGTGTGCGCGTCCCACCCCCAGCGCTGCGCCCAGGTGGCGACGATGCCGGTGAACCACTGCATCAGCGCCACGCCCAAAAACATCGCCATGGTGTAGGCCGACAGGGCCCGGCCCGTGAGCGCGGTTGGGTAGGAGGCGCGCACGTCGGCGTACTGCAGCACGCCATAGCCCGACAGCAGGCCCATGAACAAGATCAGCACCACGCTGGCCGCAGGGTGCACGTGCAATACGGCGAGCAGGGCGAACAAGGCCGCCATCAGCAGCGATGCATTGCAGATCCACCAACGGCGTTGGCCTACGCCGGGGTCCAGCCGGCCCGCCAGGCCTGGTGCAAACAGGGCGATCAGCGACAGGCCCAGCGCCACGTTGCCGCTGTCCACCAAGGAGAGGTGGAACCGGTCCATCAGCAACGGCGCCAGCCACAGGCCGCGCAGCGACAGGAAAGCCGCGTAACCCGACATGCCCAGCAACAGAATTCCCCAGGTGTGAGGCACCGTCAGCAACTGCCCGAAACCCAGCAGCGCCTGGCCCCAGGTCTCGCGCTGGTTGGGCGGGGGCGCCAGCGGCGCGGGCTCGTGCACCCGCAGGTAGATCATCAGCCACGACAGGGCGCTCAGCACTGCCAGCACCGCATACCCGGCGCGCCACCCGCCGCCGTGCTGTACCAGCCATGCCAGCGGCGTGCCGGTGAACAGC
>JBCNOJ010000113.1:0-11442 GCA_039593925.1 Acidovorax sp. | reverse complement strand
GCTTGCCGAGCCAACAGCGAAAACCCGGAATCGGCGACAGCGTGGCAAAAGTGCGCAGGCGCGGGAACTCGGCGGTCAGCGTTTCCACCACGTGCTTGATGAGCGAATCGCCAAAGCTCACGCCGCGCAAGCCCGTCTGGGTGTTGCTGATCGAATAGAAAATGGCTGTGGTGGCGCGGGTGATGTCCACAGGTGCGGCGGCTTCATCAAGCAGCGGTGTGATGCTGGCTGAGATCTTGTCCACCAGCGCCACCTCCACAAAAATCAGCGGCTCGTTCGGCAAGCGGGGGTGGAAAAAGCCGTAGCAGCGGCGGTCGCTGTCAAGCCGGTTCTTCAGGTCTGCCCAGCTTCGGATGTCGTGCACGGCTTCGTACTTGATGAGCTTTTCCAGCAACGATGCGGGCGAGTCCCATGACAGGCGCTTGAGCTCCAGAAAAGCCACATCAAACCAGGTCGAGAACAGGTGTTCGAGCTCGGCATCCAGCGGCAGCAGGCGCTTGTCGGATTTCAGCAGCGGCAGCAGTTCGGCCCGCAAATCGACCAGGAAACGCATGCCTTCAGGGAACACCGCAAACCGCTGCAACAGCCGCGTGCGGGGCGACACCAACGCGCGGCGCAAGCTGATTTCGGCCTGCCCTTCCTCGGCCGTACCGGCGGCGGCCTCGTAGCGCTGGCGGGCCGACTTGAAGCGCGTGGCGTCGGGCGCGAACTGCTCGCACATCAAGAGCCACATGTCGCGGCGCTCTTCGGGCTCGGCCGTGGCATACCACTCCGCCACGGCCTGGGCTCGGCGGCCGCCTTCGATCTCGCTGACCTGCGCGGCCACCACCTCCTGCAGGTCGGCCAGAAGACGGCGCAGCGCGCGGGGTGACAGAGCCTCCTGCCCGCGGCGCAGCGTGGCCTGCAGCCGCTCGTGGGTCGAGCGCGGTACCGCCACCTTGGCGACCACATCGGTCACGGTCTTGTCCAGGCCCGCATGCTTAGTGGCCTTGTCGGCGCTTTTGTCCGCAGTCTTGTCGCCCGCCTTTTCGGCAGAAGGTGGCGCCGCGCGCAGGCGCGACACGCTGCGGGAGATCCATTCAGGGGTGGTGGTGATCATGGGGTCAACCTCGATTGCTGATTGCGGGCGATGTCGCGCAGCGCATCGCGCTGGCGCAACAAATGGGTGCGCATGGCCTCTTCGGCGGCATCGCAGTCGTTGGCTTTGAGGGCGGCAAACACGGCCATGTGCTCGGCCAGGCTTTGCTGCAGGCGACCCGGTACGTGCAAGGTCTGTGCACGGGCCAGCCGCAGGATCTTGCGCAGATCGCCGATCACCTGGGCGAGCCAGCGGTTGTCTGCCAAGGTGATGAAGGCTTCGTGGATGGCGTAGTTGGCTTCGTAGTATTCGGCAATCAGCCCATCGTCGGCGCACTGCTGCAACCGCTCGTGCAGCACCTCCAAGGCCACGATGTCGGCCTGCCGGGCCTTGCTGGTGGCCTCGTGCGCGGCGCGCCCCTCCAGCAGGGCGATGACGGGAAAAATGTCGTCCAGATCGTGCTCGGTGATCTCGGCCACGAAGCAGCCGCGGCGCGGCTCGTGGCGCAGCAGCCCCTCGGCCACCAGCACCTTCAGCGCCTCGCGCAGCGGTGTGCGGGAGATGGCGAGCCGCTCACACAACGCGCCTTCGTCCAGAAAACTACCCGGCGGGAGACCGCCCGCAAAAATCTGTTCGCGCAACCGCGAGGCAGCTTCGTCATGCAGTGAATTGAGAACCGGGCGCATGTTGCAGGCCACTCCACTCCGGGGATCGGGACAAAAACTGGAATCACAGACTGCGCTTTCTGCTGCCAATGTGCATTCAATTGACCGCAAACTCGTTCATCGCCTGCTCGTACGCATAATTTCTCATAATTACGTAAAATGACAAGAGGTACGGCGCTCATTTGTGATGCCAGAGTAAAAAAAACATGCTGAATGCACTGAAAACAACACACAGCTGTCCGCTGTGCAGCGGTGCTGGGCCAACTGGTCCTCCTTTCGAGCACGTTGGGGGTGATGTCGACAGCCGCTTGCACACTCCAACCAAACCAAACCGCACGCGTGCTCGTCAATTCCCGTCAGATACCTAGAATGGGCCGCAGGAGGCCCCAATGTCAGACATGCAGCACACAGAAATTCGGTTGGACCGGCGCGCAGCGCTCTTTGCAGTGGGGGCAGCGCTCGCCGGCTGTGGGGGCGGTGGTGGTTCAGACCCAGGGCAAGCGCCGGCCGAACCGACGGGCCAAGTCACCATCTCCAACCTACGCTCGGAGTCCAACGGTTGGACCTACACCATTCACGTGTATGTGCCGCAAGGCTATGCCTCCGGCACCACGGCCCTGCCCGCCATCTATGTGACCGAAGGCGATGCACCGTATGGTTCCGGCTGGCCCGCGGTGACACGCTTCGACGCTTTCAAGCAGGTCATGCAGCGCCGCGGCACCCAGGCCATCCTGGTGGGCATCAGCGGCACAGCCCAGCGCGGAACGGATTTTCTGCTGCCGGGGGCCACCCGCTACCTGCGCTTCATCAGCCACGAACTCGCGCCGGCCATCGAACGCCAGTACCGTGCTAATCCCCAGCGCAGGGCGCTGACAGGGCTGTCGCACGGCGGGTATTTTGTGGTGGCAGCGCTGGTGCTGGAGGGCCTGGAGGGATCGCTGAGCTTCTCGCATTACCTGTCCACGGAATCCAGCTTCGGGGCGCATGCAGACCCCTTCGCCTACCGCGCCTACGTGGCGCAACTCGACGGCAAGGCGCTGCCCGCCACCTTGTTCCTCACGGGCGCTCGCAACGGCAACGGCCCGAACTTGGTGACCCCGCTCTACAACCAGATGGCCGCGCAAAACAACCCTGGGTTGAACGTTCTGCACGCTGAATACGACACCACGCACGTGGGGGCCGATGCGCCTGCTTTTGAGGACGCTCTGGCCCGGTTCTTCAGCTAGCCGCCCGGCTACCAGCCGGGCATCAACTACATTTTTGATAGCTTTCAGCGCTTACTGGATAAGCGCTGGAGCCGGTTTTTACTTCAAAGACCGTGCCACCAAAGGCTGCCGCTGCGCCCACAGCCACAGACCCACCCCGCCAGCGATCATCGGCAGGCAGAGCCACTGGCCCATGCTCATGCCCAGCGACAGGATGCCCAGGAAGGCATCGGGCTCGCGGAAATACTCTGCAATGAACCGGAACACGCCGTAGCCGAACAGGAAGGCTGCGGCCACCTGGCCCTGGCGGCGCTCCTTGCGCGCATACAGCCACAGCAGCACAAACAAGAGGAGGCCTTCCAGCAGAAACTGGTAAACCTGCGAGGGGTGGCGCGGCTGCATGGAGCCGCTGTGCGCAAACACCATGCCCCAGGGCAGGTCCGGGCTGGCAAACCGCCCCCACAACTCGCCGTTGATGAAATTGCCTACCCGGCCTGCAGCCAGGCCAGTCGGCACGCAAGGCGCCACAAAATCCGCCACCTGCAGCCAGGGCCGCTTGCGGGAATGGGCAAACCACAGCATGGCCACCACCACGCCCAGCAGCCCACCGTGGAACGCCATGCCGCCTTGCCACACGGCAAAAATCTCCAGCGGGTGCGTGAGGTAGTAGCCGGGCTTGTAGAACAGGCAATACCCCAGGCGCCCGCCCACCACCACCCCCGCCACCCCCAGGAACAGGATGTCTTCCACATCCTTGCGCGACCAGGCTCCGGGCCCGGTGATGGAGGCGAAGGGCTCGTGCCGCAGGCGGCGGATGCCGAGCAGCATGAAGAGGCCAAAGGCTGCCAGATAAGTCAGGCCGTACCAGTGAATGGCCAGCGGGCCCACTTGCAGGGCCACGGGATCGATGTTGGGATACGTCAGCATGGTGGGCGGTATTGTGCCCGTGCCCAGGGCACCCTTCGGCATGGCCCGCCCCCGCGCCGCGTGGGGGCTCGCCAAGGGCTGGTTGGCTGCGCAAGCCCTGCGGCGCCTACTGTTGAATGAGAAGGCTTTGTCACCGTGAACATGCAGCGTTTCAGCGGCGCCTTTGCACGCCTGTTGGCAAGCAAGGCAGGTTGGCCTGCAGCAATACCTGCAACCGAGGGTGGTCTGATGCTTTTCAAGCTAAATTCAAAGCCAAATTGGCTTCCAGCGCTTACTGGATAATCGCTATCAGCTATCTAAACAGGAGCACCCTCACCCACCGCCGTCTGCGCACGCACAAACGCAACGAAGCGCGCCAGCGCCGGTGTCACGTCGCCCGCGCGCCAGACCATGCCTGTCTCGCACACCGGCACCGTGCGGCGCGGCGCGGCAGCAGGGGTGCGGTAAACCACGCCAGAGCGGCGGAACTGCACCACGCTTTCGGGCACCCAGGCCACGCCGATGCACGCCGAGACCAGGTTCACAATGGTCTGCATCTGAATGGCCTCCTGCGCCACCACCGGCTGCCGGCCAGCCGCGTGGTAGATGCCGACCACGGCATCGTGCAGTGAGGGCGCGATGCGGCGCGGGAAGATCACCAGCGGCTCCGGCAGCACCGCGTTCCAGGCCAGTACCGGGGCTTGCGCCAGCGTATGGTGCTCGGGCAGCGCCAGCACCAGCGGCTCGGTACGCACACGCAGGTGCGCCAGGCCCACGGGCGCCTGGCTGGGGGTGTGCAACAGCAGGCCCGCATCGATCTCGCCACGCTCCAGCATGCGCAACTGCACATCGCCCGTGGCCTCCACCAGATCCAGCGACACCTGCGGGCACTGCTCGCGAAACGCCCTCACCCAGGCGGGCAACTGCTCGAACCCCACGGTGGAGACAAAAGCCAGCCGCACGCGCCCCACCTCGCCCTGCGCCGCCGCGCGCGCCCGTGCGGGCAGCGCCTGTGCGCGTGTGAGCAGGTCGCGCACGTCGGGCAGCAGCGCCTCCCCTGCCGGCGTCAGCAGCACGCGGCGGCTGGTCCGCTCGAACAGGGCCACGCCCAGCGTCTTTTCCAGCTGGGCGATGGCTTGAGTGAGCGGTGGCTGGGTGATATGCAGGCGCTGCGCCGCGCGGCCAAAGTGCAGCTCCTCTGCCACAGCCACGAACTGCCGCCAGGCCCGCATATCAATCAACGGTTCATTCATATGCCAAGCATATCAATGGCACCGATGAAAGGGATTGGAAACCCCGCTGCAAACACCGCATACTTGCGGCCATCGGATTTCTACCGAGTCACCCCACCGAAGAAAGCACACGAAGAAAGCACGCCATGGCAGACAACAAGACCATCCCCATCCAGCCCATCAACCGCCGCAGTGCCAACATCACGCAGGGCAAGTCGCGCGCACCCAACCGTTCCATGTACTACGCCATGGGTTACGAGGAAGGCGACTTCGTCAAGCCCATGGTCGGCGTGGCCAACGGCCACAGCACCATCACCCCCTGCAACAGCGGCCTGCAGAAGCTGGCCGACGCAGCGATTGCCGGTATCGAGGAAGCCGGTGGCAACGCCCAGGTGTTCGGCACGCCCACCATCTCGGACGGCATGGCCATGGGCACCGAAGGCATGAAGTACAGCCTGGTGAGCCGCGAAGTCATCAGCGACTGCATCGAGACTTGCGTGGGCGGCCAGTGGATGGACGGCGTGCTGGTGGTCGGCGGCTGCGACAAGAACATGCCCGGCGGCCTCATGGGTATGCTGCGCGCCAACGTGCCCGCCATCTACGTGTATGGCGGCACCATCCTGCCCGGCAGCTACCAGGGCAAGGACCTGAACATCGTGAGCGTGTTCGAGGCCGTGGGTGAGAACGCTGCAGGCAAGCTGAGCGACTTCGACCTGAAAGAGATCGAAAAGCGCGCCATCCCCGGCACCGGATCGTGCGGCGGCATGTACACCGCCAACACCATGTCCAGTGCGTTCGAGGCACTGGGCATCAGCCTGCCGTATTCGTCCACCATGGCGAACCCGCACGACGAGAAGATGAACTCCGCCAAGGAATCGGCCAAGGTGCTCATCGAGGCCATCAAGAACGACCTCAAGCCCCGCGACATCGTGACCAAGAAGGCCATCGAGAACGCCGTGGCCGTGATCATGGCCACGGGCGGCTCGACCAACGCAGTGCTGCACTTCCTGGCCATCGCCCACGCCGCAGGCGTGGAGTGGGACATCGACGACTTCGAGCGCATCCGCAAGAAGACCCCGGTGTTGTGCGATTTGAAGCCCAGCGGCAAATACCTGGCCGTGGACCTGCACCGCGCAGGTGGCATTCCGCAAGTGATGAAGGTTCTGCTCAAGGCAGGCCTGCTGCACGGCGACTGCATCACCATCAGCGGCAAGACGGTGGCCGAAGTGCTCAAGGACGTGCCCGACGTGCCGCGCGCCGACCAGGACGTGATCCGCAACATCGACAACCCGATGTACGAGCAAGGCCACTTGGCCATCCTGAAGGGCAACCTGAGCCCCGAAGGCGCCGTGGCCAAGATCACCGGCTTGAAGAACCCCGTGATCACCGGCCCCGCCCGCGTGTTCGACGACGAACAATCGGCCCTGCAGGCCATCCTGGACGGCAAGATCAAGGCAGGCGACGTGATGGTGCTGCGCTACCTGGGCCCCAAAGGCGGCCCTGGCATGCCCGAGATGCTGGCGCCCACCGGCGCGCTGATCGGCGCCGGCTTGGGCGAAAGCGTGGGTCTCATCACCGACGGCCGCTTCTCCGGCGGCACATGGGGCATGGTGGTGGGCCACGTGGCGCCCGAAGCGGCCGCGGGCGGCACCATCGCTTTCGTCAACGAAGGTGACAGCATCACCATCGATGCGCGCCAACTGCTGCTGGAGCTGAACGTGCCCGAGGCAGAGATCGCCAAGCGCCGTGCTGCCTGGACGGCCCCCGCACCGCGCTACACACGTGGCGTGCAGGCGAAGTTCGCATTCAATGCATCCAGCGCCAGCAAGGGCGCGGTGCTCGACGCTTACTGAAGCCTGGTCTAGCGCTGAGTCGCCAACAAAAAAACCCGTGGCATCGCATGCCACGGGTTTTTTGTTGCCGAGATCCAGCGCGCAGGTGCAGTACCAGTCAGCACTGCGCCACACAAACCCAAGAGGGCTTCAGTGCGGCTTGCGGGGGCGCATGCCCAGCGCTTCCTTGTGTTTGTTAATGCGGTCCTGCTTGCGCTGGTCCATCTTTTCCACAGCTTTACGTTTGGTATACCCGGTAGCATCCGCCCAGGCCCACCATAGCGCTGTCAGGGCGAAGGGTGACAGCACCCACCACCAAGACCAGTTGGCCACAGGGCCAATCTCCAGATACTTCAGCGCCAGCAAAAGAATTGAAAGCCCCAGCAGATACATAGCCATCTCCAGAAAAAGCGCGGAAACCCGATTGACCAAGGACAAAGGTGCGTCAACCCAAGTCACTACAATTCCATTAAAAGCACTGTAACTCAACCACAGGAATTCCCACCATGAAGCGTACCCTGATCACTTTCGCCCTGACGCTGTCGGTTGTTGCCCCCGCGATGGCTGACCAGGCTCTGGCAACCTCCAAGAACTGCATGGCCTGCCATGCGGTCGACAAGAAGCTGGTGGGACCCTCTTACAAGGACGTGGCCGCCAAGTACGCGGGCCAGAAAGACGCCGTGGACAAGCTGGCGGCCAAGATCATCAAGGGCGGTGCCGGCGTGTGGGGCCCCGTGCCCATGCCCGCCAACGCCCAGGTGAACGAAGCCGACGCCAAGAAACTGGCTGCCTGGGTTTTGACGCTGAAGTAAGCATCACCACACATTCAAAAAAGCCACCGCATTCTTGCGGTGGCTTTTTTTTGCCTGGCAGGGGCAACGGCACTCAGACGATGGGGGTGATAGGGCGCGGCTCGCGGTCGCGCAGTTGCTGCTCCAGTTGGCCCACATACGCCGCCGTAGTGTTGTCGGTTTCCTGGGCGCGAGCTGCTAGATGCGCCTCAAGAACGTCCATCCTGTTCAACACGGCCGCGTGTGCCTGCTGATGCTGGGCTTCAAGAAAGGCTCTCAACTCGGTGAATCGGGACGCCTCTGCACGGTCCGCCAGCTCGCGCTGGGCCTGCATTTCCTTGGTGTGGCGCCGCGTCTCCATCAGCACCGAGCCTTGCAGAGACAGCACATAGGCCACGAAAAAGGTGGCCAGCAACGCCGTCAGCGCCAGCATGATGAGCCCCAGGGGGGCCTCAATGGTCGTGAGCCCGAGGGACACGATGGAGGGCTCGACAAGGGCAGGCCAGTTGAGAGCTGCCAGTGCTGCAATGGCCAGCACGGTCAGAAGAAGAACAATGGATCGCAGGTGCATGGTGAACTCCGGTCAACACGCGCCCAGCCGGGACGGCTGAACGCAGTGCTGCGGTTGTAACGCATGGGCTTGCTACCCAGACGGGGCGGAAAGTGATTTCAGTTGCCGTCCTACAGCGCACACCCGCATGGCACACGGCACACGGCCGGGACCGCACTTGCCACAGCGAGCGGTGCGCGGCCCTGGTTTTTCTGCACCTTCACATCCATGGCTTCGCGAGATGAGTGCCCCGAATCTGGCAAGCGCAGTGTATGGGCGCCGCAGCGCGGCGCCTTCGCGGATCGGTTGGTCTGTGCCAATTGATCCAGGATTGCGGGATTCTGTGGCCACATCACATCGCCTGCGGCGACATGAGGGCCCCCCCCGCAAGCGCTTCGCGCTGACGCCGCGTGCACGGCGCCTCCTGGATCAGTTGGACTTGGCCAACTGATCCAGGATTGCGGGGTTTTCCAGCGTGCTCGTGTCTTGCGTGATGGCTTCGCCCTTGGCGATGCTGCGCAGCAGCCGGCGCATGATCTTGCCGCTGCGCGTCTTGGGCAGGTTGTCGCCGAAACGGATGTCCTTCGGCTTGGCGATGGGGCCGATTTCCTTGGCCACCCAATCGCGCAGCTCCTTGGCAATCGCCTTGGCCTCATCGCCCGTGGGTCGGGCACGCTTGAGTACGACGAAGGCACAGATGGCCTCTCCGGTCACGTCGTCGGGGCGGCCTACTACGGCGGCTTCGGCCACCAGGTCGGTCTTGGAGACCAGGGCGGATTCGATCTCCATGGTGCCCATGCGGTGGCCCGAGACGTTGAGCACGTCGTCGATGCGGCCAGTGATGCGGAAGTAGCCACGGTCGGCGCTGCGCACGGCGCCGTCGCCAGCCAGGTAGTAGCCCTTGAGCTCTTCGGGGAAGTAGGCCTTCTTGAAGCGCTCGGGGTCGTTCCAGATCGTGCGGATCATGCTGGGCCAAGGCTTCTTGATGACCAGGATACCGCCTGTGCCATTGGCGATGTCGTTACCCAGCTCATCAACGATAGCGGCAGCAATGCCGGGCAGCGGCAGCGTGCAGCTGCCGGGCACCAGCGGCGTGGCACCGGGCAGCGGGGTGATGACGTGGCCGCCGGTCTCGGTCTGCCAGAAGGTGTCCACAATGGGGCAGCGCTCGCCGCCCACGTTCTTGTGGTACCACATCCAGGCTTCGGGGTTGATGGGCTCGCCCACGCTGCCCAGGATGCGTAGGCTCGACAGGTCCGAGCGTGCGGGGTGCACGGCGGCATCGCCCTCGGCGGCCTTGATGAGCGAGCGGATGGCCGTGGGCGCGGTGTAGAAGATCGTGCACTTGTGCTTTTCGATCATGCGCCAGAAGCGCCCGGCATCGGGGAAGGTTGGAATACCTTCGAAGATGATCTGCGTGGCGCCCGCGGCCAACGGGCCGTAGGCCACGTAGGTGTGGCCAGTGATCCAGCCGATGTCTGCGGTGCACCAGAAGATGTCGTCGGGGCGCAGATCGAAGGTCCAGTCCATGGTGAGCTTGGCCCAAAGAAGGTAGCCGCCGGTGGAGTGCTGCACGCCCTTGGGCTTGCCGGTGGAGCCGCTGGTGTACAGGATGAACAGCGGGTGCTCGGCGCCCACCGGCACGGGGGCGCATTCGCTGCTCTGCCCGGCCAGGATCTCGTCAAAAGCCTTGTCGCGGCCAGCGACCATGTTGCAGGCAGTGGCCGTGCGCTGGAACACGAAGACGTTGCGGATGGTGTCACAGCCGCCCATGGCCAGGGCTTCGTCGATGATGGCTTTGAGCGGCAGTTCCTTGCCGCCGCGCATCTGGAAGTTGGCGGTGATCACGGCCACGGCGCCCGCGTCGATGATGCGTTCCTGCACGGCCTTGGCACTGAAGCCGCCAAACACCACGCTGTGCGTGGCGCCGATGCGTGCACAGGCCTGCATGGCGATAACACCCTCGATGGTCATGGGCATGTAGACCAACACGCGGTCGCCCTTCTTGACGCCGTGGGCCTTGAGTGCATTGGCGAACTGGCTCACGCGGGCCAGCAGCTCTTTGTAAGTGATCTTGGTGACGGTGCCATCGTCGGCTTCGAAAATGATGGCAGTCTTGTTCTCGGTGGGCGTACCGATGTGGCGGTCCAGGCAATTTGCGCTGGCATTCAGCTCGCCGTCGTCAAACCACTTGAAGAACGGTGCTTTGGACTGGTCCAGGGTGCGCGTGAAGGGCTTGGTCCACTGCACGTTTTCGCGCGCCAGGCGGGCCCAGAAACCTTCGAAATCCTTGTCGGCCTCGGCGCAGAGCGCGTCGTAGCCGGACATGCCGGATACGCGGGCTGCTTTCACAACAGCGTCTGCGGGCGGGAACACGCGGTTTTCCACCAATACGGACTCGATCGCAGATGTGGGCGCACTCATGGTTGTCTCCTGGTTCTGATGAAATTGGGCGGTACTGTCGGCCGCGGCACTTACAAGCCACTGACTGGCGCGAAGCTTACAGCGCGCAGCCCGCAGCGCGCCATCCCATCACGCTTTATCGTCCCAAGGCCATGTCAACAAGGTTCTAGAATCGCGCGTTTTCTGGAATCGCGCACCTGCCTTCCGAACAGACAACCTTTGGACTTCCATGTCTCAGCCCAATCCTGCACGCCCCTCCCCCATGCGGCCTCTTCCGGCCCTGATTTTTGCCAGCCGCTGGCTCCAGCTCCCGCTGTACCTGGGACTCATCCTGGCTCAGGCGGTGTATGTCTTTCACTTCTGGGTGGAGCTGGTGCACCTGATCGAGGCCGTGTTTGGCGACACTGCGGCTTTGCAAAAACTGGTCTCCAGCATCGGCTACAAGAGCGATGTGGTGGTGACTTCACTCAACGAAACCATCATCATGCTGGTGGTGCTGGCGTTGATCGACGTGGTCATGATCTCCAACCTGCTGATCATGGTGATCGTGGGCGGGTATGAAACCTTTGTATCGCGCCTGCGGCTTGAAGACCACCCGGACCAGCCCGAGTGGCTGAGCCATGTGAACGCCTCGGTGCTCAAGGTCAAGCTGGCCACTGCCATCATCGGCATCAGTTCCATCCACCTGCTCAAAACCTTCATCAATGCGGCCAACTATGAGCTGCAGGTGCTCATGTGGCAGACCATCATCCACGTGGTGTTCCTGCTGAGCGCATTGGC
>JBCNOJ010000112.1:0-11447 GCA_039593925.1 Acidovorax sp. | reverse complement strand
TGAAAGTCGTTGGCTGCGACGGTCAGCTCGGTCTTCCAGCTGCCTGGGTCAAATTCCGCCCCTTGGGCAAACCGCTGCATCTGCCGCAGCAGCTCGCGCGCGGGCTCGGCCAGCGCCTCGGCGCGGGCAGTGGGCACGATGCCGCGCCCGCGCTTCACAAACAGCGGATCGCCGGTAATGGTGCGCAATTTGTCGAGGAGATGGCTTACGGCCGATTGGGTGACGCCAAGGCGTTCGGCCGCTGCGGTGATGCTGCCCGTCTCCAGTACGGCCAGCAGCAGCTTCAGCAGGTGGCCATCCAGCGCCGATCCATCGAAATTGCTCATGCATTCGATGATGTTTTCAGGCTTCATCTTTGGCAATGGCGTCACGACACTCTCGGCTGACTTACATCAAGCCCCGGAGACTTCCATGCCTTCCAAACTGCCCCCGATACCCGGCACTACGCCGTTCGACGGCGACCAGGCCCGCAAGGGCTATGCGCTGAACAAGATGTGCTTCTCGTTCAACGACGAGGCCAACCGCAAGGCCTTTGTGGCCGACGAAGAGGCGTACATGCGCAGGTACGGCCTGAACGAACAGCAGGCCGCCGCCATCCGCGCCAAGAACGTGTTGCAGCTCCTCGCCGCAGGCGGCAACGCCTACTACCTGGCCAAGTTCGCGGGCATCTTCCAACTGGACATGCAGGACATCGGCGCGCAGCAGACGGGCATGACCAAAGACGAATTCAATGCCATGCTGGTCGCAGCAGGAAAAGACTAAGCCCCCACGCTCCCCACTGCGTGTGGTTCGCTGCCCCCCAGGGGGCCTCAGGCGGCTTGGGGCGGCCCAGCGCCGCCTGAACAACACACGCCACAACAACTTTCATCAGGAAAACGAAATGGCACAACTCATCGGCGGCCTCGGCACCTCGCACATTCCCGCAATCGGCAACGCCATCCACAAGGGCCTGCAAAACGAGCCTTATTGGAAGCCCTTCTTCGACGGTTTTCCGCCCATCCGCGAGTGGCTAAGCGAGAAGAAACCCGACGTGGTGGTGATGTTCTACAACGACCACGGCCTGAACTTCTTCCTCGACAAGATGCCGACCTTCGCCGTGGGTGCTGCGGCTGAATACAACAACGCCGACGAAGGCTGGGGCATCCCCACATTGCCGCCGTTCCAGGGCGAAGTGGACTTGTCCTGGCACCTCATCAACACGCTGATCGAGCAGGAATTCGACGTTACCACCTGCCAAGAGATGCTGGTGGACCACGCCTGCACGCTGCCGCTCAAGCTCTTCTGGCCCGAGGGCGACTGCCCGTTGACGGTGGTGCCGGTGTGCATCAACACCGTGCAGTTCCCGCTGCCGTCGGCCAAGCGCTGCTACGCGCTGGGCAAGGCCGTGGGCCAAGCCATTCAGAGCTGGGAGAGCGACAAGAAGGTGGCAGTGATTGCCTCGGGCGGCCTCAGCCACCAGCTTGACGGCGAGCGCGCAGGCTTCATCAACAAGGCGTTTGACCTGCAGTTCATCGAGAGCCTGACCACCAACCCCGAATGGGCCACGCAGTTCAGCGTGCACGAGCTGGTGGAAAAGACCGGCACGCAAGGCGTGGAGCTGCTGATGTGGCTGGCTATGCGCGGGGCGTTGTCTACCGCCAGCGCGGGGGTGCGGCGGGTGCACAGCAACTACCACATCCCGATCTCGAACACGGCGACGGCGGTGATGGCGCTGGAAGCGGTCTGACCTCGGTGAGTTCAAGCTTTTTTGGCTGCTTGCGCCTATCCATCATACGCAAGCAGCTATCAATTCAGGAGTATTGATCTCTCCCAGCTTTCCCACAGGCTGGCGTCAGGCATTGTATTTACTGTAAATTCATACAGTGCACCTACAGTCCAAACTTGCCATCCTGGCCGACGCAGCCAAGTACGACGCCTCGTGTGCCTCCAGCGGCGCTGCGCCGCGCGATTCGGTGGGCGGGCGGGGCATGGGCTCCACCGAAGGCATGGGCATCTGCCACAGCTACGCGCCAGACGGGCGGTGCATTTCGCTGCTCAAGATTCTGCTCACCAACTTCTGCCAGTACGACTGCCTGTACTGCGTGAACCGCGTGACCAGCAACGTGCCCCGCGCGCGCTTCTCGGTCGATGAGGTGGTGCAGCTCACGCTCGATTTCTACCGCCGCAATTGCATCGAGGGGCTGTTCCTCTCCAGCGGCATCATCCAGAGCCCTGACTACACCATGGAGCAGGTGGTGGAGGTGGCCCGCGTGCTGCGCGAGGAGCACGATTTTCGCGGCTACATCCACCTCAAAACCATTCCCGACGCATCGCCCGAGCTGATGCAGCGCGCCGGCCGCTACGCCGACCGCCTGTCCATCAACATCGAGCTGCCCACGGCCGAGAGCCTCACCGCCTTGGCGCCAGAGAAAAACAGCGCCGCCATCGACCGGTCCATGGCCCGCATGGCGGTGCACATTGGCGAATCGCGAGCGGCCCGCAAAGAGCAGGCCGCGCAGGCCATCGTGTCGATGCCGCAATCGCGCACCACGCGCCGGGCCAGCGCGCCGCTGTTTGCGCCCGGCGGACAGAGCACGCAGATGATCGTGGGGGCCGACGCGACCAGCGACCGCACCATCCTCGCCACCAGCGCCCGGCTGTATGGCACGCACCGGCTGCGGCGCGTGTACTACTCGGCCTTCAGCCCCATTCCGGACGCAGCCCGCGCGCTGCCGCTGATCGCGCCCCCCACCGTGCGCGAACACCGGCTGTACCAGGCGGATTGGCTGATGCGCTTTTACGGGTTCACCCACGACGAGATCGTGCCGCCCAGCCAAGGCAGCGCGGGCAGTGCGCCCGGCATGCTGGCGCTCGACATGGACCCCAAGCTGGCCTGGGCGCTGGCGCACCGTGAGCGATTTCCCGTCAACCTCAACACCGCCCCGCGCGAGCTGCTGCTGCGCGTGCCCGGCTTTGGCGTGCAGACGGTAGACCGCCTGCTGGCCGCCCGCCGCGTGCGGCGCCTGCGGCATGCGGACCTGGCGCGGCTGCATGTGCCCCTAAAGAAAGTGCTGCCCTTTGTAGAGGCGGCCGACTACCGCCCCGGCCGCGCGCTGGAGGCGGCCGACCTGGCCGCGCAGCTGGTACCGCCGCCGGTGCAGCGCAGCCTGTTTTAGCCAGGTGAGCCTGCATGGATTGCCACACCGTTACCCTTGACCATCCCACCGACTGGCCGGGCTTTCGAAAGGCCGCGCGTGCGCTGGTACAGGCCAACGTGCCCCCGCAGCGCGTGGCCTGGCGGTGCGCTGGCGATGCCGAGCCAGAGCTGTTCGCCGCAGCGCCTGCTGTCGACCACGCCGCATTGCCCGCCCCAGCGCAGCACGCCAGCGAACTGCGCGTGCCGCCCGAATTTGTGCGCCTGTGCGAGCAGCTCATCCTGCATCGCGACCCATCCCGCTTCGCGCTGATGTATCGCTTGCTGTGGCGCATGGCGCATGAACCCGCTTTGCGCCATGACCCGCTCGACCCCGACCGCGTGCAGGCCCAGCACATGGCCCGCGCGGTGGCGCGCGACTTGCACAAGATGCATGCGTTCGTGCGCTTTCGGCCGGTGGAGCAACCAGACGGGCAGACCGTGCACATGGCTTGGTTTGAGCCCGACCACTACATCACCGTGGCCAACGCAGGCTTTTTTGTGCGGCGCTTCACGCAGATGCACTGGGTCATTCTCACGCCCGATGCCTGCGTGCGGTGGGACGGCACCCACCTGCACACCGGCCCCGGCGCGCAGCGCAGCGATGCCCCAGCGCCCGACGCGGGTGAGGCGCTGTGGCTGACCTACTACCGCCACATCTTCAACCCCGCGCGGCTCAAGCTCACCATGATGAAAAAAGAGATGCCCACGCGCTACTGGCTCAACCTGCCCGAGGCCGCTCTGATCACGGAGCTGGCACAGACCGCGCACGAGCGCAGCGGGCAAATGGTGGCAGCCGAGCCAACCACGCCGCGCAAAGCCATTGCCCCTCTCAAAAGGTCAGGCCCTACGCAGCACCTGTAAAAGCAGCCTTCCGCATCGCGCCGAATTGCGGTGCCGCCTGCGCAGCCGTCCAGCGCCAGGGCAGCACCTGCGCGCGCCACACGCCCGACAACACCTGCAGCCGCAGCACACGCTGCGCGCCCGGCCACGGCGCACGCTCGGCGTCGCCCCACAGGAGTTCAGCCCTTGCTGCCAGATGCAGCAGCCCTCCGCTGTCGTAATCCACCCACAAGAGCCCTGCCAGGGGGTGCTGCGCCAAGTTGCCCAATGTGTTGAAGAACTGGTTGCCAGGGTAGTCAGGCAGCGACAGCACCACGCCCTCAGGTGCATGTTCCGCCCGAACAAAGCCTGGCTCCCCGCCACGGTGCGATACATCCACGCCTTCATTGCGGGCCTCCCCGGGATCGGGGGCTGACGCACTGGCGATAAAGAAAGTGTCGCTGCGCGCGATCAACGACAGCGCCGCCGCTTCCAGATGCGGGCCCAGTACGACCGGTGGCCCAGGCCGGCCTACCTCGGCCCGCAGGCCCGGTACACGGGCCTGAATGTATTTGGGGCAGTTGCCAAAGCTCTGCCCCACATCCACGACCAAACCCTGCGTGTCATCAAACCGCGCCAGGCGGCCGTTCATGCGGTTGCGGCGGCGCGTATGGGGTTCCAGGCCCAGCACGCCCACTGGCGCGCCGGGGCCTCGGGCGCGCAATGGCTCCAGCACCGGGTCGGCCGCGTCAGGGGCTGCCGCAATCTGCATGCTGCGCGCGTCGGGCGTATGCACAAACCCTGGGTATCCCGCCACCATGGTGGCCCACGGCTGGCCTTGCGCATCCTGGGCGCCCAGCAGCAGCGTGGGCAGTTTCTCAAACAGCTCTCGGTGTTGGTCGGACATGTGGTCGCGCATCACCAAGGGGCCGATCTCAGCCATGCGCTCGCGCAGGCCCACGCGCTGCTGCAAGGCCTGTTCGCCAGCGTGGAAGGCCTGTACGGCATCGTTCGTCATGCGGCCGCCTGCACAGGTGCTGACAGGGTGTCGGCCAGCGGCACATAGCCCGGCAAGGCCTGTAGCCGCGCCACCCAGGCAGCAACACGCGGGTAGGACGCCAACGGCAATCCCGCAATGTGTGCTTGCGACGTATAGCTGACCATGGCGATATCGGCCAGGCTGGGCTCGGCGCTGCCCAAGAGCCATCGGCGTCCTTCGAGTTCACTCTCCATAAAGTCCAGCAGCCGCTTGCCCGTGGCCAGCGCACCCTTGCGATCTGCCACCGTGCGGCCCGCCAGCGTGGCGTAGCGCGGTGTGGCCACCCCAGGCACCAAAAAGCCGGCAGCCAAGCTGAACCAGCGCTGAAGCCGTGCCTGGCCCACGGCGTCCTGCGGCATCCAGGCGCTGTCCGGTGCATAGCGCTGCACCAGGTAAACCAGAATTCCGTTGCTGTCGCTCAACACCGTATCGCCGTCCACGAGCACGGGAACCTGCCCCAGGGGGTTCAAGGCCAGATGGGTGGCGCTGCGGTGCTCGCCGCGCTGCAAATCCACATCGACCAGGTCACAGGGCAGGCCCAGCAACGACAGCATCAGCTCCACCCGGTGGCAATGGCCGGACACCGGCATGCGGTACAGCTTGAGGGGAATGGCGGCGTGGGGCATGGAGGGCTTTCAGCGGTGGTTGAAACGAAGCCGCCACCTTATCTATTGCACCGAACAACGTTAATAGCCATAGTTGTCGTTTCAAAATTGCACTAATCGCAACAATGGACCATCTGGATACGCTGCGCAGCTTTGTGGCCGTGGCCGACGCTGGCGGCTTTGCAACGGCAGCGCGGCGCCTGGGCTGCTCTGCGGCGGCCGTCACACGGGGCATTGCGGCGCTGGAGGCCCGGCTGGGCGTGCTGCTGTTTCAGCGCAGCACCCGCATGGTGCGGCTCACCGAGTCTGGCGAACGCTTTCTGGCCGATTGCCGCGGCATCCTGAATGATCTGGACGAGGCCGAGCAGGCCGCTCGTGGCGCGCAGGCCGAAGCGCAGGGTCTGCTGTCCATCACCGCGCCACAGATGTTCGGCATCCAGCATGTGGCACCCATCGTGCAGGGCTTTTTGCAGGCCCAGCCGCGCGTGCAGGTGCGCACGCTGTTTGTGAACCGGCTTGTGCATTTGCTCGACGAAGGCATGGATGTGGCGATCCGGATCGCACACCTGCCGGATTCTGGCCTCACAGCCGTTCAGGTGGGCGCGCTGCGGCGGCTGGTGGTGGCGTCGCCCGCGTACCTGGCGCAGCATGGCGAGCCCCGCCATGCCCATGACCTGGCAGCCCACCGCGCCATCGGCTTCTCTTTTGATGCGCGAGCGCCCACGCCATGGAAGTTCAAAGACGGCGCGGTGGGGCAGCCCCAGTTTGTGTGGATCAGCAACAGCAACGAGGTGGACATCGCCGCCGCCGAAGCTGGCGTGGGCCTGACCCGCTGCCTCGCCTACCAGGCCGCGGCCAGCCTGCGCGCGGGGCGGCTACGCATTGTGCTGGCCGAACACGAGCTGCCCCCGGTGCCGGTGCACATCGTGTATCCGGCAGGGCGCCGCGCTCCCGCCAAGGTGCGCGCATTTGTGGCCTTCGCGCGCGAGCGGCTGGCGGCAGAACCCGTTCTGCGCGGGCAAGGGCTCGCGCGCGGTGCAAA
Organism: Acidovorax sp.; assembly: GCA_039593925.1. GTDB lineage: Bacteria > Pseudomonadota > Gammaproteobacteria > Burkholderiales > Burkholderiaceae_C > Acidovorax. Next base: position 4,767 of record JBCNOJ010000112.1, on the reverse strand, counting down.
GCGGTGAAACCCCTTGGGGCGCTGCCGGCCGGATCCACGGCAGGTGACAGCTTGACCAACGGCATAAGGAACGTTGAAGCAATCTGGAATACTTGAGGCCTGTTGAACCGAGCCCCGCAAACCAACCTGCCTTTGGTCCCGCATGTTGCGTTGTGCGGCGTTGGCGAGGGCGCGCGGTGCGAGGCGCTGTGGCGGCGTCACGCAACGCGTGCAGGGCAGATGCTCGCGTCAAACCTGCCGGGCAGGCTCACACCATTGATCGACCACTCACACAAGAACAAGGCAGCACCATGAGTATTTTCGACCGGCTTCTAGGGAGCGTTCGCAAGGCTGTGGACCGGGCCGAAGCCGCCCCGGCCCCGCCGACAGCGCCCGTGGAGCGGCGCCAGCGCAAGCGTGTGGATGCGCGCAAAGGCACCAGCGTGCTGATCATCGACGACTCGCCCACCGTGGTGACGGTGCTGCGCAAGGCCCTGCGCTCGGCAGGCTACGAAACCCGCGAGGCCGGAGACGCTGAGCAGGGCCTGGCACTGATCGCCGAGAACCCACCGGAGTTGATTTTTCTCGACATCATCCTGCCGGGCATGAACGGCTTCAACGCGTTGCGAACCATCCGCAAGACACCGGCCTGGCAGCACATTCCCGTGATCATGATCAGCGGCAACGAGCACGCCACAGAGCAGTTCTACGCCAATCGCATCGGTGCGGACGATTTCATGAAGAAACCCTTCTCGCGCCACGAAATTTTTGCCCGCATCGAAGCGCTGCTCAACGCACAGCTGGTCCCGCAGCGCAGAGGCGACTCTGTGTCCGCGCCACTGTCGCCTGCAGCGCCGCAGTGAACAACCCCTCAACTCCAGCGGCCGCGCCCGCTGGCAGCATCAAAAGCGCGCAGCGCAAGTGGGCCTCTGCACAAATTACCGCGCCATAGGCATCTGCGGACCTGGCTGGTTCACTGCGGTGCAGGCACCCGCAAGGCGGCGGCCGTGGCTTGCAGGATTTCGTCGGACAACGCTGCGTCATCCACCGCACGCGCCAGCACCATGGCGCCCACCAGGCTGGCGTAGTCCGCCAGCGCGCGCTGTCGCTTCGCGGCTTTGGTGCGGCCGGGCACGAGCGTAGCCAACCCCTCCACCTGCTGCCGCACGCCTTCGGTCACCGCCTGGCGCACGGCCGGCCCTTGGCGTGCGGCGTCGCTGCCCAAAGCGGCCAGCAGACAGCCATGGCCCGGTGCGTCACGGTGTCTCGCAGAAAGGTAGGCCGCCTCGACGGCCGCCAGCGGGTCCTGGTCCTGCTCGGCAGCGCCGCGCGCGAGTTGGGCCCAGGCCGACTGCAGTCTGCCCAGCGCGCGCTCGGTGGCCTGCGCCATGAGGTCGTCCTTGGACGCGAAGTGCCCATAGAAGCCGCCGTGCGTGAGCCCTGCGCTTTTCATGAGGTCTGCAACACCAATTCCGTCAAACCCTTTTTCGCGGAACAACTGCGCAGCCGTGTCCAGGATGCGCTCGCGGTTTTCCGCCATCTGCTCCTTGCTTACCTTCATCGCTGACCTCCATCGGGGTGGGGTGGAAAAACACGTGCTTGACATTTTAAATGATGGTCGTCATATAATTTAAACGTGACGATCATCATCTAAAACTGACTTTTTGGAGCTTCCCATGTCCGCATCTTTTGCCCCCGTTTCGAACCGTTCCACCCGCGAGCCATTGGGCACCGCGCTCATCACCGGCGCCTCGTCCGGCATTGGCGCGGTGTATGCGGACCGGCTTGCGCAGCGTGGCTACGACCTGATCCTCGTGGCGCGTGATGGCGCCCGCCTGGAGGCGCTGGCAGAGCGGCTGAGCCGCGAGGCTGGTGTGCACACCGAGGTGCTGGCTGCCGATTTGACAGACCGCGCCGACCTGGACCGCGTGGCGAAGCGCTTGCAAGACGATGAACGCATCACCCTGTTGGTGAACAACGCTGGCATGGCGGTCAGCGGCAAGCTGGTGGAAGCCGACCTGGACGCGGTGGAACGCATGATTGCGCTGAACGTGCTGGCCCCCACGCGGCTGGCAGCGGCCGCAGCGCGGGGCTTCACCGCGCGCAACGCGGGCACGCTGATCAATATCGCCTCGGTGCTGGCGCTGGTGCCGGAGATGTTCAATGGCACCTACAGCGGTACCAAAGCCTATGTGCTGAACCTGTCGAAATCGCTGCAGCAGGAGTTGGGCCCCCATGGCGTGCGGGTGCAGGCCGTTCTCCCGGGCGCCACGCGCACCGAAATCTGGGACCGCGCAGGCACGCCCATTGGTCATCTCCCGCAAGAGATGCTGATGGACGTGGATGCCATGGTGGACGCTGCCCTCGCCGGGCTGGACCAGGGCGAAGCGGTGACCATTCCGTCGCTCGAAGCGGTGCACGAATGGAACGCGCTGGAAGAGGCACGCCGCGCGCTGGGCCCCTTCCTGTCGCTGCGCGAGCCCGCCAAGCGCTACACCGCCAAGGCTTCAGCCTGAAGCCCCCGGGCTCCCTCCAGCTCCGCCCCCTTCACACCTTCATTCAGAAAGGCGCACCATGCAGGCCCTGATCTCTGCTTATGCCCGCACACCCTTCCACTTCGCACGCAAAGGCGCGCTGGCCGATGTGCGGCCCGACACCCTGGCCGCACACGCCGTCACTGGCCTGCTGCAGCGCACGGGCATCGACCCCGCCACGCTCGAAGACGTGATCGCCGGGTGCGCCTACCCGGAAGCCTCACAGGGCAACAACATCGCGCGCATCGTCTCCTTGCTCGCGGGTCTTCCCCGCGAAGTGGGCGGCATGACAGTCAACCGATTCTGCGGATCATCGATGTCGGCCATCCACATTGCAGCCGCGCAGATCGAGGCCGGAATGGGCGAGGCCTACCTGTGCATTGGCGTGGAGTCGATGAGCATGGTGCCGCAGGGCGGCTTCAACTTCTCGCCCCACCCTGCGCTCTATGAGCACAGCGACGCCTACATCGGCATGGGCGAGACGGCCGAAAACGTGGCGCGGCGGTACAACGTCTCGCGCGCGGAGCAGGAGACGCTGGCCGTGGCCTCCCACCACAAGGCCGCTGCGGCGCGCGATGCCGGGCGCCTGCACAGCGAGATCGTTCCGGTCACCCTCGTGTCGGGCGAGCAGGTGCTGCAAGACGGCTGCATCCGCCCCGGCACCAGCGCAAGCGCCCTCGCCGCGTTGCGCCCAGCTTTCCGGGAAGACGGCATGGTCACGGCGGGCACTTCGTCGCCGCTCACCGACGGTGCCGTGGCCGTGCTGGTGACCACCGAGGCCTACGCAGTGCGCCAGAACCTCGCGCCGCTGGCCCGCATCCGCGCAATGGCCACCGCTGGTGTGGACCCTGCCTTCATGGGCATGGGCCCTGTGCCAGCCACCCGCAAGGCGCTGGCGCGTGCGGGGCTGCAGGCGGCAGACCTGGATGTGGTGGAGATCAACGAAGCCTTCAGCTCCCAGGCCATTGCCTGCATCCGCGAATTGGGCCTGCGCGCAGAGACCATCAACATCGACGGGGGTGGCCTCGCCATCGGCCACCCGCTGGGTGCCACGGGCGCGCGCATTACGGGCAAGGCGGCCGCGCTGCTGCAGCGCGAACAAGGCCGCTATGCGCTGGCTACGCAGTGCATTGGTGGCGGGCAAGGAATTGCGACGGTGCTGGAGGCGCTGTAGCGCCTTAGCTGGGTTAGTTCTTGAAGCGCTACGGGGGTGAGCCTGCAGCATGGGCGCGACGCGCAGTTACGCTCGCCGCACCCTCAGCCGTAGAGCACGTCAGACCGCAGAACGTATTTGGTGCCAGCTTGCACGGCCACCCCTTCGTGCCAGGTGTCGTGCAGGAACAGCAACGCAGCGCCGGTTTTTGGCTGCACCACAAATTCCCGGAAGTCGGTGCTGCCGCCCGCGAACGCCTCATTCAGATACACGAGCAGGGTCAGCTGGCTGGTCAACCCGGACTCCGTCCAGGGGCCATCCTTGTGCATCTTGAACCGCTGGCCTGGCGAGTACTTATAAAAGCGCAAGTCCTTGGGAAGGCCCCGCGCCGTCTGGCCAGCCACGTCTGGCAGCCCTGCCGCTTGCAGCCGCTGCCACAGCCGCTGCACCCACTCGGGCGACTCCACCAGCACGCGTTCGTTGTTGCGCACCTGGGGCATGGACTGGGCGCCACCTGCCGTGCGCACGCTGGCGGCACCAAACCCTTTCGACTCGGCCAGTTCGATCAGCTGGCCACACTCCTCGCCAGTCAACAAGCTTGGCAAAGAAAAGGCGCGGTCAGAGTGGTGAATGGGCGGCATCGGTGCGGCTTCCCCAATGGAAATCATGGACACCCCTGAGGACTTGTGAATCTCATAAGGCTTATGACGCTCATGGCCAGATTGGCCCGCAAACCAGGCAACCCGTGCGCGCACGGGCAAAGCCTGTCAATGGTGGTGCCCATGCGCACCGTGCACGTGCCGGTGCGCAATCTCTTCGGCGCTGGCGGCGCGGACGGCCGTTACCTTGCAGCTGAATGTGAGCGCCTGCCCCGCCAAGGGATGGTTACCATCCAGGTGCACTTCGGGGCCCTTGATCTTGACCACGTTGAACACGGCGGGCTGGCCGTCGTTGCCCACGCCCTGCAGCTGGCCGCCGACCTTCACGCCGGGCGGAAATTCGCTCTTGGGGATGGTGCGCACCAGGCTTTCGTCGCGGGCGCCGAAGGCGTCTTCCACGGCCAGTTGCAGCGTGGTGCTGTAGCCCACGGTCTGGCCTTCG
>JBCNOJ010000111.1:0-11530 GCA_039593925.1 Acidovorax sp. | reverse complement strand
GCCGGCTTCCAGATCGGCCCTGCAGTGGGCGAAGTGCTGGCCGAGCTGGCCCACGCCGGGCAGACGAGCACGCCGATTGATGCGTTCTCGCTGGCGCGCTTCGATGCGCCGCCACCCGGCTCGCACCACAGCCTTGCTCCCACAACCGCCGCGCACGTCCGTTGAGGCTGCAGAGGCTGCTATCGCTTTTGTCCCTCCCACCACTCAGTAAGAAAGGCAATCACCATGAACTTCGCTTTCCGCTCGAACCTTGTTTCCCTGCGCCGCGGCGTGCTCGCTGCGGCTGCTGGCGCGGCGCTCGCGGCCAGTGGCGCAGCCTCTGCGCAGACCAAGACGATCTACATTGGTATGAATGGCGGCACCATGGAGAAGGCGTACACGCAGTACGTTTTTCCGGCTTTTGAAAAGCTGCACGGCGCCAAGGTGGTGGTGGTGCCCGGCACATCCTCCGACATCCTGGCCAAGGCCCAGGCCAACAAGGACAAGCCGCAGATGCACGTGATGTTTCTGGACGATGGTGTGATGGTGCGCGCCATGGGCATGGGCCTGTGCGAAAAGCAAAAATCCAACCCGCACCTGAACGAGATCTACCCCGCCGCCCGCTTCAAGGACGACCTGGCCAGCGGCGTGAGCCTGGGCATGACGGGCATCGCCTACAACACCAAGATGTTCACCGAAAAGGGCTGGGCCGCACCCACGTCGTGGATGGACTTTGCCGACCCCAAATACAAGGGCAAGGTGGTGTTTCAGTCCATGCCGTCCTCTTCCTTCGGGCTGCATGGCTTTTTGATGTTCAACCGCATCCAGGGCGGCAACGACAAAAACGTGGAGCCGGGCTTCAACAACTGGGCCAAGACGATTGGCCCCAACGTGCTCGAATACATCCCCAGCTCGGCCAAGATCGCTGAAATGGTGCAGACCGGCGAGGCCGCCATGTTCCCGCTCACGCCCACCGGCGTGGCCGCGCTCAAGCTGCGCGGCATTCCCGTGGAATATGCGCAGCCCAAGGAAGGCTCTGTGGTGCTGCTCACCGCGCAATGCGTGATCGCCAAAAACAGCGAGCCCGAGCTGGCGCAAAAACTCGCCGAGTTTCTTCTGAGTCCGTTGGCGCAAGCCAACGTTCTGCAGTTCGGCGCTCAGATTCCTACCAATCCCAAAGCGCCGGTGGTGGGCGAAGGGGTAGAACAAGTCGCCAAGATCAACCAGTGGATGAAAACCGCTGTGACGCTGGACTGGGACAGTGTGAACGCCAACCGGCCCGCATGGAACACGCGCTGGAACCGCACCATTGAGCGCTAAACCCCTGCGCGCCTCGCGGTGATCGCAAACGGCTGCCTGAGACCCAGGTGGCCTGGTCCTCGCGTGACAAATGTCACCAAGCGTGTCAAACCCTGCTGGTGAAGGGTGTGCCAAACGGGTCGAACAGCGCCAGAATCCGCCGCTCTGGTTCTGTGAAACCTGTTGTTGATGAAGACCGAAAACCCAAGGCACCCCACCATGAAACGCTGGATGAAATGGACCGCTGGCAGCGCGCTGCTGCTGGGCCTCATCGTCGCCGCTACGGCAGTCAGCGGCCTGTACCTGGCCGAACAAAAGCGCAACCGCTATATCGAGATCACGCCCCGCCCTGTGGCCTACACCACCGACGCACAGACGATTGAGCGGGGTCGTTACCTGTATGCGTCCCGAGGCTGCACCGACTGCCATGGCGCCGAAGGCACGGGGCGCGAGTTCGTCAACGACGGCAAAGGGACGCGCCTGGCGGGCCCCAACATCACGGCCGCGGGCGTGGTGGAGCGCTATCAGCCTGAGGACTGGAGCAGCGTGATCCGCCACGGTGTGAAGCCCAACGGCCGCCCGCTGATGGTGATGCCCAGCCAGGACTACAACCGCTTTACCAACGACGATCTGAACGCCCTGGTGTCGTACATCCGCCAGTTGCCCGCCAAGCCGGGCCAGCAGGAAGCGGTTGTGGAGCTTCCGAAGCCCGCTTGGCTTTTGTACGGCCTGGGCGCCATTCCAGATGCTGCAGCACGCATCGACCACCAGCTGGCACCCTCGCGCCCGGTGCCGGCAGGCGTGACAGTGGCGAACGGGCGGTATGTGGCGAACATGTGCATCGGCTGCCATGGGGCCGATCTGGCCGGCGGCAAGATACCGGGCGGCCCGCCCGACTGGCCCGCAGCGTCGGACATCCGCCCCAACGCCAGCAGCGCCATGGCGCGCTACGCCCGCAGCAGCGACTTCATCGCCATGCTGCGCAGCGGCAAGCGCCCTGACGGCACGGCCATCCAGGTGATGCCCTTCGAGTCGCTCGGGCAACTCAGCGATGTCGATGCCCAAGCCCTGCACCTGTTTCTCACCACGCCCTCTGCGGGCACTTCGGGCACTGTGGGCTCCGCAAACTCTGCAGGCAGCCCTGTAGCGATGGCCGCCGCGGCCAACCCTGGCCGGCCCGCCGCAGCCGATGGGGCCCTGCCCGGCCCCAGCGTCCGGCTGGAATGGCCCGCGGCCTCCACCAGCTTGGCAGCACCCTCCAGCCCCACCGCATCGCGGGTGTCGACAGGCTTGCGCCTGCCCGGTTGATGCGGGCGGGCCGCAGAGTATCCCTAGGTGCAACACCTAAAGAGCCAGTGGGCCATCGGATTAAGAATTTAGGTGTTTTTGGCCTTTAGCGCTTATGCATCAAGCGCTGACAGCTATCAAATTTGAATTTTTCTGCAGCGACCACCTTGGTACTCACCGGGTGGCGAGCACCAGAAAATCGTCGGCGTAGCCCTTCACCGATTGCACGGCGCGGCTGCGCTGTTCAGGCGTCATGGCGTTGTGCACGCGGGAGAAACCGTCGCATCCTTCCTGTTCCAGTGTGCGCGCATAGCGCTGGTAAGCCGCGTCGGGCGAGGTGGCCAGGCGGTCCAGATAGCTTCGGATCTGGCTGCGCGCCTGCTCAGGCGTCGCGCGGGTCTGCGCAATGGACTGCAGCACCTGCACAAGATCCTGCTGGCGCCGGAGGCGCTCGGCATACGTGCGCTGAGGATCGAACGAGGACTGTGCAATGAAACCCTTCAACGCCTCCTTCTGCGGCGCTTCCAGCGGGCCGTAGAAGTTTTCTGCGCGCGACAACAATTGTTTGAAGCGGTGCTCACGCAGCTCTTCAGGCGTCACGTCCAGCCATTCCTTTTTCCAATCGGCATTGCTGCGGGCCTGTTTTTTCTGCAGGTTGCGGATTTGTGCTTCGGTGAGTTCGGTGGCCAGCCAGGCAAGCTTGGGTTCTGCCTGCGCCAGAACCTTTTCGAACTGGCTGCGCACTTCGGCATAGGCAGCACAGGCCTGCTGCGCTGACATGGCGGACGGCAGTTGCTGCTGCAACTGCTGCAGCAACGCTGCATGGCGGGGAAGCATGGTGCCCCGGTGCCATTGGTGCAGGTCACCAAGCTCATCCTTCACCCGTTCGCTTTGCGCTTGTGACAGGTCCAGATAGTTGTTGAGTTGCCAATGCGCCAGCTGCGGGGCTTGGTTGTAAGCCAACTTCACGGTGCTGCAACCCGAAAGCAGCATGCCGCATGCCGCCAGGGCAGCCACGCACAAAGTGTTGCGAAGGGTGGTGGGTTGTGGGCGCACAAACGCTCCTTGGCAGTGGTCAACGGATGGGAACAAAAGCAACCAAAGCGGGCAACGGGTAGCTACGCAGAATAAAACGGGGGCGGCGGTTGCACAGGGCTTGGGTGATTGCCCCGATACCGGCTGCATCCGCCCGTTCGCAGCATCAACTGCCGTTTCGGACGCATGTGCCGGGAAACGATCCTCTGGATGCGCGTGCCCCGCTATCCAAACTGCGTGCCCACCGTCAGTTGCCTTGCCGACGGATCAATTGCAGCCCGCTGGGCGTGATGGCCAGCGCGCCACCGGCATTGCGGGTGATGAACCCCCATTCCAGCAAGCGCCCGGAGACATGGTCCTTGATTGCCTCGGGCACCGTGATTTTTTCTCCCATCTCCAGCTGTTTCAGCGTTTCGAGTTCATCCACCGTGGGGTCAAAGGTCGGTGCGTGGTAGGTCGACGTCATGTTCATGGGAGATCTCCTCTTCAGCTATGGAAACACGTTGGAGCGGCGCGCGGCCCATGGGTTCATTCCTAAACACCCGTTGGCATGTCGGACAGCGCCGCACCGCGGTCTAAGGAGCCGCAGGAGCCGACTGCGCCGCGCCCACGAGCCAGCGCGCGAAAGTACCCAGCACCGGAGGCTGCACGTGGGCCGGGCTGATGAGGTAATACGCGCGCTCGCCGCGCAGCGGTCGGTTGCAGGCCACCACCAGCTCGCCGCTGGCAAGTTCGGCCTCGATGAGCAGCGGCGGGATCAGCGCCACGCCCATGCCATGCGTGGCGGCCACGGCCAGCATGGAGAACAGCTCGTAGCGCGGGCCATCCAGCGCGTGCGGCGCATCCACCGCCATCGCGTCGAACCACTGGCGCCAGCCATACGGGCGTGTGCTTTGCTGCAGCAGCGGCAGCTCGGCCAGCGCCTCGGCGGCCACGGGCTGATGGGCGCGGCCCCGGCCCCGGGGCGCGGCCGATTCGAGCAGGCGCGGGCTGCACACGGGCACCACCTCTTCGTGCATCAGCAACTGCGCCTGCACGCCGGGCCAGTTGCTCACCTGCTCGGGCGTGCCCGCATACAGCGCGGCATCAAACGTGGTGTCGGCAAACAGAAAAGGCCGCGTCTGCGTGTCGATGTGCACCACGATGTCGGGGTGCGCCTGTGCCAACTGCGGCAGGCGGGGGATCAGCCAGCGCGTGGCAAAGGTGGGCACTGCCGCCAGCGTGATCGTGCCGCCCTCGCCCTGGTGGGCCATCACATCGAGCGTGTCACGCTCCAGCCCCTGCAGCCAGCGCGCCACCTGGCGGCCATAGTGCGCGCCCGCTGGCGTCAGCACCACGCCGTGGCGCGTGCGGCGGAACAGCGCAACGCCCAAAAACTCTTCCAGCGCCTGGATCTGGCGTGAGACGGCGCTTTGGGTGAGCGACAGCTCCTGCGCGGCGCGGGTGTAGCTCTCGTGGCGGGCGGCCACTTCAAAACAGGCCAGGGCCTGGGTCGATGGAATGTTGCGGCGCATGATGAAGAGGAATTTTTAAGTGACTAGCCACGCCTTGGCGTAGCTACCCGCCAGTATTCCATACATTCCATAAACGCATGTCTGGATGAAAAGAACTCGCTTGCGGGCCACCACCCCAAGGCCTACGATGCGTTCCAGATTTGTTATTTCTTCCCCCTTCTTTCCGACCTGGAGACACACATGGCCCACGCCGCTTTTCAATGGGATGACCCGTTCCTTCTGAGCCAGCAACTGACGGACGACGAGCGCGCCATCCGCGACGCCGCCGCCGCCTATTGCCAAGACAAGCTGGCTCCCCGCGTGCTCGACGCCTTCCGCCACGAAAAGATGGACGTGAGCATCTTCCGCGAGATGGGCGAAGTGGGCTTGCTCGGCCCCACCATCCCCGAGCAGTACGGCGGCCCCGGCCTGAGCTATGTGGCCTACGGCCTCATCGCCCGCGAAGTGGAGCGTGTGGACTCGGGCTACCGCTCGATGGCCAGCGTGCAGTCGTCGCTGGTGATGGTGCCCATTTATGAATTCGGCAGCGAAGCCCAGCGCCAGAAGTACCTGCCCAAGCTGGCCAGCGGCGAGTGGATTGGCTGCTTTGGCCTGACCGAGCCCGACCACGGCTCCGACCCCGGCAGCATGGCCACGCGCGCCTACAAGGTCGATGGTGGCTACAAGCTCAAGGGCAGCAAGATGTGGATCACCAACAGCCCCGTGGCCGACGTGTTCGTGGTCTGGGCCAAGGAAGTGTCCGAAGGCGGCGCCGTGGGGCCCATCCGCGGCTTTGTGCTGGAAAAGGGCATGAAGGGCCTGACAGCCCCCGCCATCCACGGCAAGGTGGGCCTGCGCGCGTCGATTACCGGCGAGATCGTGATGGACGACGTGTTCGTGCCCGAAGAAAACGCCTTCCCTGAAGTGCAGGGCCTGAAGGGCCCCTTCACCTGCCTGAACAGCGCGCGCTACGGCATCGCCTGGGGCGCGCTGGGCGCGGCCGAGTTCTGCTGGCACACCGCCCGCCAGTACACGCTGGACCGCAAGCAGTTCGGCCGCCCCCTGGCCGCCAACCAGCTCATCCAGAAAAAGCTGGCCGACATGCAGACCGAGATCGCGATTGGCCTGCAGGCCTGCCTGCAGTTCGGCCGCATGAAGGATGCAGGCACGGCCAGTGTGGAAGGCACCTCCATCATCAAGCGCAACAGCTGCGGCAAAGCGCTGGACATTGCCCGCCTGGCACGCGACATGATGGGCGGCAACGGCATTAGCGACGAGTTCGGCGTGGCCCGCCACCTGGTGAACCTGGAAGTGGTGAACACCTACGAAGGCACGCACGATGTGCACGCCCTCATCCTGGGCCGCGCCCAGACGGGCATCGCAGCATTTGCGTGACATCCCCCTGAGGCGCTGCGCGCCTTCCCCCTTCTCTCGGCTTCGCCGGGAAGGGGGACGACGCCCTCGCTGCGGGGCGGCCCTTGCTTGGCGTCCGTGGCGTGGAGACACGCCCACCTCAAGCCTCGCGCCCTTTCAAAACTATTTTGGCCACTGGCGCTTACTGAATAAGCGCAAGCAGCTATTCAAATAAGAGCAAATACACCATGACCTCATCCAACGCAGGCGCCCTCGCAGGCATCAAGGTGCTCGACCTCTCCCGCGTGCTGGCCGGGCCGTGGTGCACGCAGATCCTGGCCGACCTGGGCGCGGACGTGGTCAAGGTGGAGCGCCCCGGCGTGGGCGACGACACGCGCCAGTGGGGCCCGCCCTTCTTGAAGGACGCGGACGGCAACGACACCAACCAGGCCAGCTACTACACCGCCTGCAACCGCAACAAGCGCTCCGTCACCATCGACATGGCCTCGCCCGAGGGGCAGGCGCTCATCAAGCAGATGGCGCTGGAAGCGGACATCGTGGTGGAGAACTTCAAGGTCGGCGGCCTCAAGCAGTACGGCCTGGACCATGAGAGCCTGCGCGCGCTCAACCCGCGCCTCATTTACTGCTCCGTCACCGGCTTTGGGCAAGACGGCCCGTATGCGGAACGCGCGGGCTACGACCTGATGGTGCAGGCCATGACGGGCCTGATGAGCATCACCGGCCAGGCCGACAACCAGCCCGGCGGCGGCCCCATGCGTGTGGGCGTGGCCGTCATCGACCTGTTCACCGGCCTGTACGCCAGCAACGCCATCCTGGCCGCGCTGCATGTGCGCGACAACGCCACCAATGGCACCGGCCAGGGCCAGCACATCGACATGGCCCTGCTGGATGTGGGCATGGCCGTGCTGGCCAACCAGGCCTCGGGCTTTTTGGCCACGGGCAAGGCGCCCGGCCGCATGGGCAACAGCCACCCCAGCCTAGCGCCCTACCAGGACTTCCCCACGCAGGACGGCAACATGCTGCTGGCCATTGGCAACGACGGTCAGTTCCAGCGCTTTTGCGCCGCCGCCGAGCAGCCCCAGTGGGCCAGCGACCCGCGCTTTGCCACCAACACGCTGCGCGTGCAAAACCGTGCCGCATTGATCCCCGCCATGGAGGCCGTGACGCGCACGCGCACCACCGTCGACTGGATCGCGCTGCTGGAAGACAAGGCCGTGCCCTGCGGCCCCATCAACACCATTGCCCAGGCGTTTGACGACGCGCAGGTGCAGGCCCGTGGCCTGGCGGTGACGCTGCCGCGCTGGAAGGACGGCGAGGCCGCCAGCGACGGCGTGAAGCAGATCACCGGCGTGGCCAGCCCGCTGCGCCTGTCGGCCACGCCGCCGGTGCTGCGCAATGCACCGCCTGCACTGGGGCAGCACACCGATGAAGTGCTTGCAGAGATGGGACTGGATGCGACGCGCATTGCCGCGCTGCGGGCCCAGGGCGTGGTGTAGCTGCACGCTTTTCCATCCACGCCACAACGCCCCGCGCCGACAGGATGCGGGGCGTTGGTGCTTCCGGGGTTACTGCACGGGCTGCGCGGACTGCACCGGCAGTTCTGCCGCCGCCAGCAGGCAGTCCGTCACCTCGTCCGAGAAGCGCATCAGGCGGCCATCCAGCCAGACGGCATCTGACCCACTCGGGTCCGGCGCAGCGGGTGGAAGGCCATGGTCTAGCAGCGCCTGTGCGCAGCCTGCCCAGTCGCCGCCGGGGTTCGGTGTGTTGATGGAACCCCAGGAGAGCGCACCGCAGGCATTGTCCTCAAAACCGTGCCGCGTCTGCCAGCGCGCACCATGCTCCAGCACATAGCGGGTGAGCGCCGCATCGCCCCGGAAGATGGCATGGTGCAGCGCCGTGCCCGCCCAGTCGCCACCCGGCGTTTCGATGGGCCAGCCCAGGCGCACCATCAGCCGCACGGCATCGCCGCAGTCTGGCTGCGCGGCCAGCTCGGGCAGCAGGCGCTGATGGGCGGGCGACAAACCGTGCACCAGGCCGGGCTGCGCGGCCAGCAGTTCATGTGCCTGGGCCGCGTCGCCTTGCGCGCAGGCCGCTACAAAACGCTCGTCGGCGGGCGGCTCTGCCGCGCCCAGCACCTCACGCAGAAAGGCTGCCACATCGGGCAAGCCGTAGCGCAGCGCCTGCAGGTGCGCAGGCGTGCCTTCGGCCGCGCACACTTGTGGATCTGCCCCCGCCGCCACCAGCGCCTGCACATGCGCCAGTGACCGGCGGCGGCGCAGTGCCCACAGCAGCGGCGCGGCGCCGGGGGCGCTGCCACCCAGGGGTTCATTGGGGTCGGCGCCATGGGCCAGCAGCAGCTGCAGTGCAGGCAAATCGTCCAGGTCGAGCACACGGTGCAGCGCGTTGGTGCCGGGCACGCGCGCACCGGCCTGCAGCAGCAGGCGCGTGCACTCCAGGCTGCCCAGCGCGTGGTACAGCGACTCGCCATCGTTCGGGTTGGCACCCGCATCCAGCAGCAGGCGGGCGATGCCCGCGTGCTGCTGGGCGCCGGCCGCGCCGTACAGGGCCGACAGCGGGTGCGCGGCATCGGGCGCCTGCAGCGATGCGGGGGGCCAGCGGCTGCCCACGCACTGGTTCGCATCAGCGCCTGCCTCCAGCAACAGGGCCACGCAGGCCTGCAGCCGGTCGGCAAACGCGGGCAGCCGCGTCAGGCTGGAATGGGTGACGGCGATCAACGGCGGCAGCTGCAGCGGCCCGCCGGGCTGGTGCACCCAGGCGGGGTCGCGCGCCACCTGATCGCGCAGCCGGGCCACGTCACCCACGGCACAGGCCAGCCAGATGTCCTGCTCCGCCTGCGGCACGGCGCCCTCAGCCCAGAGTTGCTCGGCCAGCGCGGGCCGCGCCGTGTGGTTGCCACCGGCGATGTCGCCTGCGTAGACCAGGCGCAGCCACAGCAGCACGGCGCGTGCGGGGTCGTCTGCCAGCGCACGGCGTGCCAGCACAAAAGCCTGGAACTGCGGCCAGGACTGAAAGCCGTGCTCGCGCGCTACACACCACTGCGCGTGGTGCAGACGCAGGTCGGTGCCTGCGGGCAGAGCCAGCGGCACCAGGCGTGCCTGTGCGGCCGCATCGCCCGCGCGGGCCTCGGCCAGCAGGGTTTTGGCTTGTTTCTTGAGATGGCCCAGGTCGGGCTTAAGGGGAAGACGTTTCACGAGAACCTCCGTGCATCGGACGCCGACGGCCTGCAGTTCCGGCAGCACAAAGGGGGAAAACAACAACTCAAGGAGTCAGTCGGCAAGTGGGTTGCACCCTGTCCGCAGGCCCGGGCGCGGCTTGCGTCCGCGCACCGCGGGATTTTACCCGCGCGGCTCACCAAAATGCTTGTACAAAAAATTACAAACACCCTACGATACGTGCGAACAGGCTTTAAGACGCAACATTGCACCGCCCAATCGGCGTTTGCAGTGCCTATCTGCAGTCTTCTTCACTCCCCCACGCTGGTTGCCAAAAACCAAGGAGTTCACCATGAAACTCAGTCTCAAGCTCCCTCTCGCCTTCACAGCGGCCTTGCTGCTGCTGTTTGCGGCGGCGCTGTTCGGCATCAGCCGCCTGAACCAGGCCCTGGACACCTACCAAACCACGGTGGCACAGAGCTTTGACAACGAGCGGCGGGCCTCATCCATGCTCAACAGCTTCAAGGTGCAGGTGCAGGAATGGAAAAACGTGCTGCTGCGCGGCAAGGACCCCGCCCAGCTCACGCGCTACTGGGCCGCGTTTGAAAAACAGGAAAAAGCCATCAAGGACGAGGCACAAAAGCTCATGGCTGCGTTGCCCCCGGGTGACGGGCGCGAGCGCGAGCCAGTTTGCGCAGGCGCACGAGCGCATGGGCACGGCCTACCGCAAAGGGCTGGAAGCCTTCAAGGCCGCCGACCACGACCCGCAGGCGGGCGACAAGGCCGTGGCGGGCATGGACCGCGAGCCCTCCCAGCTGCTGGACCTGGCGGGTGACCTGATCGCCAAGGCCAGCAGCGAGGTGGCCGAACGCGCTGCCTCCACCGCCCAGCGTGCCACCACCATCAGCCTGGGCGTGATGCTGGTGGTATGCGCCCTGGGCATTGCGGGGGCCGTGGCTTTCAGCCGCACGGTGGTGAACCCGCTGGACAACGCGGTGCGCGTGTCGCAGGCCGTGGCCGGAGGCGACCTGACGGTGGCGCAGCATGTGCAGGGCAAGGACGAGATCGCGCAACTGCTCAACGCGCTGCATGCCATGCAGCAAAGCCTGTCGCGCGTGGTGGCCGGTGTGCGCCACAACGCCGACAGCGTGGCCATGGCCAGCACCGAGATCGCACAGGGCAACAACGACCTGAGCGCGCGCACCGAGCAGCAGGCCAGCGCTCTGGAAGAAACCTCGGCATCCATGGAAGAACTGAGTTCCACCGTGCAGGCCAATGCCGAAAACGCGCGCCAGGCCAACCAGCTGGCGGTGAGCGCCAGCACCGTGGCCGAGCAGGGCGGCGATGTGGTGGCCGAGGTGGTGACCACCATGAAGGGCATCAACGACAGCAGCAAGAAGATCGCCGACATCATCAGCGTGATCGACGGCATCGCCTTCCAGACCAACATCCTGGCGCTGAACGCTGCGGTCGAAGCAGCCCGCGCAGGCGAACAGGGCCGGGGTTTTGCCGTGGTGGCCAGCGAGGTGCGCAACCTCGCGCAGCGCAGCGCCGAAGCCGCCAAGGAGATCAAGGGCCTGATCCACGCCAGCGTGGAGCGCGTGGAGCTGGGCACCACGCTGGTGGACAAGGCGGGTGCCACCATGACCGAGGTGGTGGCCTCCATCCGCCGCGTGACCGACATCGTGGGCGAGATCAGCGCCGCCAGCAGCGAACAGAGCGCGGGCGTGGCCCAGGTGGGTGAAGCGGTGATGCAGATGGACCAGGCCACGCAGCAGAACGCGGCGCTGGTCGAACAAAGTGCAGCCGCCGCCGACAGCCTCAAGGTGCAGGCGCAGCAGCTGGTGCAGGCGGTGGCAGTGTTCCGGCTGGCGGATGCGCAGACGTGCC
>JBCNOJ010000110.1:0-11782 GCA_039593925.1 Acidovorax sp. | reverse complement strand
TGCAATCCCATGGCCTTCAGCGGCCGCTGTCCGTGTCTGCCACTTCATCGCACCCATCTGCCGCTCCGGTCGCTCCGGGAACTGTCCCGCTCATAACGCCACGCCGCGAGCTGTGGCTGTTGCTGACCCTGGCGGGCATCCAGTTCACCCACATCCTGGATTTCATGATCATGATGCCGCTGGGGCCTCAACTGACACAATTGTTTTCCATCAGCGATGCGCAATTCGGCCTCTTGGTGTCGGCCTACACCCTGTCTGCGGGGGCGTCGGGCCTGGTCGCATCCACGTACATCGATCGGTTTGGCCGCAAGCGCCTTTTGCTGGTGCTGTATGGGTTGTTCGGCCTGGCCACATTGGCCTGCGGCCTGGCACCCACCTACGGCACGCTCATGGTGGCGCGCATCCTGGCCGGGGTGTTTGGTGGGGTGCTGTCCGCACTGTCGCAGACCATCGTGGCGGACGTTGTGCCGTTTGAGCGGCGCGGGCGCGCCATGGGCATCATCATGACCTCGTTCTCCGTGTCCACCGTGGCGGGCGTGCCGCTGGGCCTCATCGTGGCGCAGTACGGCGGCTGGAACCTGCCATTCTTCGGCATTGCCACAATGGTGGGGGTGCTGGCCGTGCTCGCCGCACGCACCATGCCCACGCTCACGGGCCATGTGCACGCGGCCAGTGGCCGCTCGGCGCTGGGTGGCATTGCGCAGGTGCTGTCCGACGCTAACCACCGCTGGGCGTTTTTGTTCTCCGGGTTGCTGATGTTTACCGGATTTACCGTGATCCCCTACATCACGATCTACATGCAGACCAACGCCGGGGTGCGTGCCGATCAAATCCCGCTGGCCTACCTGTGCGGCGGCGTGGCCACGTTGTTCACCGCCCGGGTCTTTGGGCGTGCAACCGATCGCCATGGCAAGGTGGTTACGTTCCGCTGGCTCGCTCTGGCGGGGCTGCCGTGCATTCTGGGCATCACGCTCACGCAGGGGCTTCCGCTCTGGGGAGTGCTGCTGGTGTCCACGCTCATGTTTGCGTTTGTGAGCGGCCGAATGATCCCTGGCATGGCGATCATTGCCTCGGCCGCCCAACCGTCGCTCAGGGGGACGTTCATGACGTTGAACGCCTCCGTGCAGTCAGCTGCCATGGGCGTGGCGTCGTTCGTTGGCGGGGTGATCATCAGCCGCGATGTACAAGGGCTGGTGCAGCACTACTGGGTGGCCGCAGTGGTGGGCATCACGGCCAGCCTGCTGTCGATGGTGGTGGTGGGGCGGCTGCGCCTGCACGGGGCCACGACCGCCGCCAGGTGAGCCTGTGGCTTGCGCCGATGGGCTCCAGGGTAACTTGCCCATTGTGCGCTCATTCGGGGGCTTTGGCACCTTGGCCGGCATAACCCAGCATGCCGGGGCGGTAAGGGATTGCATTTCGATGGGGCCGGGGGCATAGTGAACTCACGTCAACGGATGCATCCAAGTTCGCCGAGCCGCTCCTCTGATCCAGGGCGGCGTTTCTTCCACCGAGAGCTACAGGAGACTTATTTATGAACTTGACGATCAGCGGTCACCACCTCGAAGTTACCCCCGCCTTGCGCAACTACGTCACCACCAAGCTGGACCGGATCACCCGCCATTTTGACCAGGTTGTCGATGTCAAGGTCCTGCTGACCGTAGAGAAGCAGAAGGAAAAAGAGAAGAGGCAGCGAGCGGAATGCAATATCCACGTCAAGGGCAATGACCTGTTCGCAGAGAGCTCCCACGCTGACCTGTACGCCGCTGTCGATGATCTCGTTGATAAGATGGACCGGCAGGTCGTGCGGCACAAGGACCGCCTGCAGGACCACCAACACGAAGCCGCCAAGCGCGTGATGCACGCCTGATGCGTCTGCCCTGAGCGACTAGGCACCGCAGCCGCCCCAACCGGGCGGTTTTTTTGTTGCCCGGCGCGCCGCTCGGCTCAGGGTTTTCGCCAACCTGTGCATAATTGTTACCCTTCACCATGAACCGACTCGCCTCCATCCTGCCTTCCGCCCAAGTGCTCGTGAGCCTCGATGCCACCAGCAAGAAGCGTGCTTTTGAAGAAGCGGGTCTGCTGTTTGAAAGCCAGCACGGGTTGTCGCGTGCGCTGATCACCGACAGCCTTTTTGCCCGCGAGCGGCTGGGCTCCACCGGGCTTGGACACGGCGTGGCGATTCCGCATGGCCGCATTAAGGGGCTCAAGGCCCCAATGGCTGCCGTGTTCCAGCTGCTCAACCCCATCGGGTTCGATGCTCCCGATGAGCAACCGGTGGGCCTGCTGATCTTCTTGCTGGTGCCTGAGGCAGCCACGCAGAAGCATCTGGAAATCCTGTCCGAAATTGCCGAATTGCTGAGCGATTCCGCGCTGCGTGAAAAGCTCAAGGCCTGCACCGATGCGGTCGAACTGCACGGCATGATTGCGGGCTGGCAGTCCACGCAGACCGCCTGACGCTCCTTGATCGGCTGCCGCGCTCCATCTGACCTGCCGTGAAGCCCAACGTTGTCAGTGCCGATGTCCTGTTCGAGGAATTCCGCGGCCTGCTGAAGTGGGAATGGGTGGCCGGCCTCGGCGCTTCGGAGCGCCGTTTTGACGAAGTGGCCGTGCGCTCCGCGCGCTCTGGCGCCGATCTGGTCGGCTACCTCAACTACATCCATCCGTACCGCGTCCAGATCCTCGGCGAGCGCGAGATCGCCTACCTCAGCAATGCGTCGCCCGACGATTGCAAGCGCCGCATCGCCCGCATCGTGACGCTGGAGCCGCCCGTGCTGGTGCTGGCCGACAACCAGACCGCCCCCGATGCGCTGGTGTCGATGTGCGAACGCGCGCAGATCCCGATGTTCTCCACGCACGAGTCGTCGGCGTTTGTCATCGACGTGCTGCGCGCGTACTTGTCCAAGCACTTCGCCGACCGCACCACCATGCACGGCGTGTTCATGGACATTCTGGGGCTGGGTGTGTTGATCACCGGCGAATCGGGCCTGGGCAAAAGCGAGCTGGGCCTGGAGCTGATCTCGCGTGGCAACGGCCTCGTGGCGGACGATGCGGTGGATTTCTTCCGAATCAACCAGACGACCATCGAAGGCAAATGCCCCGAACTGCTGCAGAACCTGCTGGAAGTGCGCGGCATCGGTCTGCTGGATATCCGCGCCATCTTTGGCGAGACGGCGGTGCGCCGCAAGATGCGGCTCAAGCTCATCGTGCACCTGGTGCGCAAGGAAACGCTGGAGCGCGATTACGAGCGTCTTCCTTACGAGCCGCTCACGCAGGACGTGCTGGGCGTGCCCGTGCTCAAGGTCGTGATTCAGGTGGTGGCTGGCCGCAATATTGCCGTGCTGGTCGAGGCCGCCGTGCGCAACACCATCCTGCAGCTGCGCGGCATTGACACCTACCAGGAATTTGTGGAGCGCCATCGCCGGGCGATGGAGCGCGATACTGGCGGTTAACTGTGCGGAGAAGTCTGCATTAAAACTGATAGCTGGTAGCGCTTATCAGATAAGCGCTGGAGCCGGTTTTGGTGGTAAATCTCCGCAACTGGCGCGCCCTGGGCGAGTGCTCCCGCGCAAGGGCCGCCCCGCCGCGCCGGGAGCGTCCCCCATCTGGGGAGAAGGCGCCGAAGGCGACTCAAGGGGGGGCTTATTTTTTAGCGCAAGCCGCGCACTGTCCGTACAGCGCCATGGTGTGGTCTTGCACCACCCATCCTTTGGCTTTTGCCACTGCCTGCTGGCGTTTTTCGATCTCGGCGTCGTAGAACTCTTCCACCTTGCCGCACGAAGTGCAGATGAAGTGGTCGTGGTGCTGGCCCTCATTGAGCTCGTACACCGCCTTGCCGCTTTCGAAATTGCTCCGAATCAGAATGCTCGCCTGCTCGAACTGCGTCAGCACGCGGTAGACCGTGGCCAGGCCGATGTCAGAACGCTCTTCCAGCAGCACGCGGAACACGTCTTCGGCGGTCATGTGGCGTTGCGCGCCTTTCTGAAAAATTTCCAGAATCTTCAGGCGGGGCAGCGTGGCCTTGAGTCCCGTGCTTTTGAGTTCGTCGATGTTGGTCATGGCATGGTCTTTCGGGATGCGGGCCCCGGCCCCAAGGTGTCACAAGGCCTGCCGCTACAATGGGGCGATCATATCCTCAGCCCCTTTATCCATGCCCGTCAAAGCCCGTTGCAGCGCCCGCCAGGCGGTGGTCCTTTTGATTGGTGCCAGCGTGGCGGCCCTGGCTGGCTGCAGCAGTTTCAATGGTGCCAGTAACCGCATAGCCAGCATGGTCACGCCGTACAAGGTGGACATCGTGCAAGGCAACTTCGTCTCGCGTGAACAGGTCGAGGCCCTCCAGCCCGGCATGAGCCGCCAGCAGGTCCGCGAGATCCTCGGCACCCCCCTTGTCACCAGCCTGTTCCATGCCGACCGCTGGGAGTACGTGTTCACCATCAAGCGCCCTGGCGAAGAAGCCCAGACCCGCAAGCTCACCGTGTATTTCACGGGCGACGCACTGCAGCGCTCTGAGGGCGATGAGATGCCGACTGAGACCGAGTTTGTGGCCACGTTGGGCTCGCGCGGTGCCAAGGGCAAAGTGCCCGTGCTGGAGGCCACGCCGGAGCAACTGGCCAAATACCCGCCATCGCCCCGCCCGCCCACCGCGCCCACGGCCGCCCCGCTGGAGCCGGCTTCCATCAGCTACCCGCCGCTCGAAGCGCCCGCGCGCTGACACTCTCAGCGGCGCTGCGGCATGAGGCCCCTCAGGGCACGTGCCGTGGCAATTTCCCAGGTTTTCTACGCACAGGATTTTCATGACAGGGACACCTTCGCCCGCCGCCGCAGCACCATCCACCACTCCGTGCCGTGTGGCCGTGGCCGGCGCATCCGGCCGCATGGGCCGCATGCTCATCGAAGCCATCCGCGCCACCGATGACCTCGTGCTGGCGGGTGCGCTCGATGTCCCGGCCAGCCCGGGCATCGGCTCTGATGCCACCGCGTTCCTGGGCCACGCCAGCGGTGTGGCCATCACAGCGGACATCGCCACGGGTCTCAAGAATGCGGACGTGCTGATCGATTTCACGCGCCCCGAAGGCACGCTGGCCCATTTGGCAGAGTGCAGCCGCCTGGGCGTGAAGGCCGTCATCGGCACCACCGGATTCAGCGATGCGCAAAAGGCCGAGATCGCGGCCCATGCACAGCGCACTGCCATCGTGATGGCGCCCAACATGAGCGTGGGCGTCAACGTCACCCTCAAGCTGCTGCAGATGGCCGCCAAGGCCATGGCCACCGGTTACGACATCGAGATCATCGAGGCCCACCACCGCCACAAGGTGGACGCGCCGTCGGGCACGGCGCTCAAGATGGGCGAGGTGATCGCTGAGGCCCTGGGCCGCGACCTCAAGGACTGCGCTGTCTACGCCCGCGAAGGCGTGACCGGCGAGCGCGACCCGTCGAGCATTGGCTTCGCAGCCATCCGTGGTGGCGACATCGTGGGCGACCACACGGTGCTGTTCGCGGGTGTCGGCGAGCGCATCGAAATCTCGCACAAGTCGTCCAACCGCGCGGGCTACGCGCAGGGCAGCCTGCGCGCCGTGCGTTTCCTGGCGCAGCACAAGGTGGGCATGTTCGACATGTTCGACGTGCTTGGCCTGAACGACTAAGCGCGCACTTCGCCATGGATGCACTCCACTGGTGGCGCCAGGGCGACGCCGTCACGCAAGGCACCGCGCTGATCCTGCTGGCCATGTCGGTGGCCAGCTGGGTGGTCATTGTGTGGAAGCTGCGCCTCATGCGACGCGCGACCGCTGACGTGGCCCGCTGCACGGCCGCATTCTGGCAGGCCCCTTCGCTGGACCTGGCTTCGCAGCGATTGCAGGCCTTTGACCGTGAGGCGCTTGTCCTGCCTCTGGTGGTTGCTGCAAATTCAATAGCAATCAAGCCCGGCACAGGCGAGCAGGCCAGCCTGGCGACGGCAGGTGGTTTGCCGCAGCGGCTGACCCGCGTGCTGCGCAATGCCCTGCATGAGGTACTGGGGCGCCTGCAGTTCGGGCAGGTGCTGCTGGCCACTGTGGGCTCGACCGCACCGTTTGTGGGGCTGCTGGGCACTGTCTGGGGCATTTACCACGCGCTCACGGCCATGGCCGGTGCGGGCCAGATCACCATCGACAAGGTCTCGGGTCCCGTGGGCGAGGCCCTGGTCATGACCGCAGCCGGGTTGGCCGTGGCCATACCGGCCGTGCTGGCCTACAACGTGTTCGGGCGTTTGATCGGCCGCATCGAGGCCGATCTGGAAGGGTTTGCGCGCGACCTGCGCGAGCTCATGCTCGACACCACCCCCACAGCCTGAGACCCGCGGAGCCCGTTGCAACCATGGCTTTTGGCAGATTGGAGCGCACCAGCGGCCCCCAGCCCATGAGCGACATCAACATGACGCCGCTGGTGGACGTGATGCTGGTGTTGGTGGTCATCTTCATCCTCACGGCGCCGCTGCTGGCCAGCTCCATCCGGCTCGACCTGCCCCGCTCCGAGGGCGCCACGCCGGGCTCCGCGCCGCAGTTCATCACGCTGGTGGTGGACGCCTCCGGTCAGGCTTATCTGGACGACCAGCCCCTCGCGCAAAATGCCCTGGCCGAGCGCCTCAAGCGCATTGGCGCCGAGCGCCCAGACACGGAGGTGCAACTGCGTGCCGACGCCGCCGTGCCCTATGGCCGCGTGGTGGAGGTCATGGGCGCGGCGCACCTGGCCGGACTGCAGCGCATTGGTTTTGTGGCCGAGCCTGCGGCGGCGACCAGCCCGGCTGCACTGCCCGCACCTTCGCGTTGACGTCGCGCCCGCCAGCGTGCGGGCACGAGCGCCTAAAATCCCTGCAGCGCGGCCAGCGGCTGCACCTCTCTCTCACCCCGAGCCCCCATGCAAGACAAATATTCTCCCCAAGACGTCGAGCGCGCCGCGCACGCCCACTGGACAGCCACCGACGCCTACCGCGTGACGGAAGACACGAGCAAGAAGAAGTTCTACGCCTGCTCGATGCTGCCGTACCCCAGCGGCAAGCTGCACATGGGCCATGTGCGCAACTACACCATCAACGACATGCTCACGCGCTACCTGCGCATGAACGGCCACAACGTGTTGATGCCCATGGGCTGGGACGCCTTCGGCCTGCCCGCCGAAAACGCCGCGCTGAAAAACGGCGTGCCACCGGCCAAGTGGACGTACGAAAACATCGCGTACATGAAAAAGCAGATGCAGGCCATGGGCCTGGCCATCGACTGGAGCCGCGAAGTCGCCACCTGCGACCCCGAGTACTACAAATGGAACCAGTGGCTGTTCCTGAAGATGCTGGACAAGGGCATTGCCTACCGCAAGACCCAGGTGGTGAACTGGGACCCGGTGGACCAAACCGTGCTGGCCAACGAGCAGGTGATTGACGGCAAGGGCTGGCGCACCGGTGCCGTGGTCGAAAAGCGAGAGATCCCTGGCTACTACCTCAAGATCACCGATTACGCCGAGGAACTGCTCGACTTCGTGACCGGCGACAAGCTGCCCGGCTGGCCCGAGCGCGTCAAGCTGATGCAGGAAAACTGGATCGGCAAGAGCGAAGGTGTGCGCTTTGCCTTTACCCACGACATCCAAGGCGATGACGGCAAGCTGATTGGCGACGGCAAGATGTACGTGTTCACCACGCGCGCCGACACCATCATGGGCGTGACCTTCTGCGCCGTGGCGCCTGAGCACCCGCTGGCCGCCCATGCCGCCAAGACCAATCCCACGCTCGCAGCCTTCATCGAAGAGTGCAAGAGCGGCGGCACCACCGAAGCGGAGCTGGCCACGCAAGAGAAGAAGGGCGTGCCCACGGGCTTGTTCGTCACGCACCCAATCACCGAAGAACAAGTGCCAGTGTGGGTGGGCAACTACGTGCTCATGGGCTATGGCGACGGCGCCGTGATGGGCGTGCCTGCGCACGACGAGCGCGACTTCGCATTCGCCCTCAAGTACGGCATCGAGATCAAGCAAGTGGTGCTGGTGGACGGCGAGACGTTCAACTACCACCAGTGGCAAGACTGGTATGGCGACAAGCAGCGCGGCGTGACCATCAACTCCGACAGCTTCAGCGGCATGGGCTACAAGGAGGCGGTGGCCGCCGTGGCCCACGCGCTGCAGGCTAAAGGCCTGGGCGAAACCAAGACCACCTGGCGCCTGCGCGACTGGGGCGTGAGCCGCCAGCGCTACTGGGGCACACCGATCCCGATCATCCACTGCGACGAGCACGGCGCTGTGCCTGTGCCCGAAAAAGACCTGCCCGTGGTGCTGCCACAGGACTGCATCCCCGATGGTTCCGGCAACCCGCTGCACAAGCACGAAGGCTTCCACGCCGGCGTGACCTGCCCCGTGTGCGGCAAGCCTGCGCGCCGCGAGACGGACACCATGGACACCTTCGTGGACAGCTCGTGGTACTTCATGCGGTATTGCGACCCCAAGAACGCCGATGCGATGGTGGCCGACGGCACCGCCTACTGGATGCGGGACCAGCAACATGCCACTGGCGGCAGCGGCATGGACCAGTACATCGGTGGCATCGAACACGCCATCCTGCACCTGCTGTACGCCCGCTTCTGGACCAAGGTCATGCGCGACCTGGGGCTGGTCAAGGTCGATGAGCCCTTCACCAAGCTGCTCACGCAGGGCATGGTGCTCAACCACATCTACAGCCGCCGCACCGCCAAGGGCGGCAAGGACTATTTCTGGCCGCACGACGTGGAGCATGTGCTCGATGAAGGCGGCAAGATCATCGGCGCCAAGCTCAAGAACGAGGCCGCCAGCGGCGACGGCGTGTTACCCGTGGGCACAGCCATCGACTACGAGGGCGTGGGCACCATGTCCAAGTCCAAGAACAATGGCGTAGACCCGCAGGACCTGATCGAAAAGTACGGCGCCGACACGGCCCGCCTGTACACCATGTTCACCGCCCCGCCCGAAGCCACGCTGGAGTGGAACGACGCCGCGGTGGAAGGCAGCTTCCGCTTCCTGCGCCGCGTGTGGAACTTCGGTCTCAAGCTGTCTGCTATGGATATGGGAGCTGCTACCGCAAGTGTGGCAAGCGCCATCAGCCTGAAAGACGTTGAATTCGGCAAGGAAGCCAAGGCCCTGCGCCTGGAGATCCACACGGTGCTCAAGCAGGTGGACTACGACTACCAGCGCATGCAGTACAACACCGTAGTCTCCGGTGCGATGAAGATGATCAACGCGCTGGAAGACTTCAAGGCCACCGACTCCGCGGGTGCCCAGGTCGCGCTGATCGAAGGCTTTGGCATCCTGCTGCGCGCCCTGTACCCCGCCACGCCGCACATCGCCCACAGCCTGTGGAGCAGCCTGGGCTACGCCAACCACCTGGGCGATCTGCTCGATGCCGCCTGGCCGCAGGTGGACCCGGCTGCGCTGGTGCAGGACGAGATCGAGCTGATGCTGCAGGTCAATGGCAAGCTGCGCGGCTCCATCCACGTGCCCGCCGCTGCAGACAAGGCCGAGATCGAGCGCATCGCGCTGGCCAGCGAAGCCTTCATCGCCCAGGCTGCCGGTGCGGCGCCCAAGCGCGTCATCGTGGTGCCTGGCCGCCTGGTCAACGTGGTGGTCTGATTGGCAGGGATGACCATGAACAAGCGCGCACTGTTGTCCTTGGCGCCCGTGGCGCTGCTGTCTGCCTGCGGCTTCCGGCTGCGGGGCGTGCCCGAGTTCGGGTTCCGTTCGCTCTACATCGCCGCGCCCACCGGCTCGCCGCTCGCGCGGGAGCTGCAGCGCACGCTGGAAGGCTCCGGCAGCCCGCTGCAGGTACTGCGAGACCCGGCGGCCCTGCCCACGGCGCAGGCCATCATGGACCTGTTGCAGGAGCAGCAGGAGCGCATTGTGGTGGGGCAGAACGCCTCCGGCCAGGTGCGCGAACTGCAGCTGCGCCTGCGCATCCGGTTCCGCCTGCGCGCGCAGGACGGTACCGAGGTCATCCCGTCCACCGAGTTGCTCCAGCAGCGCGACATCAGCTACAACGAAACCATCGCCCTGGCCAAGGAGGCCGAAGAGGCCCTGCTGTTCCGCAACATGCAGACCGACCTGGTGCAGCAGCTGCTGCGCCGACTGGCTGCGGCGCGCTGGGCCTGAGCTCCGGGCCCTATCCGCAGCCCGCGTGCGCTGGTCGGGGTGCGGGCCTCTGGCGGTCGGCAGCGGCACACTCGAAAACCCGATAGGCGGTTTTGATAAAGAAATTGGCTGCTACCGCTTATGGGGTAAGCGCTGGCAGCTATTTTTTTGATAGTGAAGAGGCAGTGCTGCCACCACCGCCTGCCCTGGCGGGCCCTACACGGGCCGGGTGCGCATCAGTGTGCTTTTGCCAAACAGCGACTCCACCAGGTCCACAGCCAGCACCGCCGTGCGGTTGCGCACGTCCAGGGCGGGATTCAGTTCCATGATGTCCAGCGACGCCAGGCGGCCACTGTCGGCAATCATCTCCATGCACAGCTGCGCCTCGCGGTAGGTGGGTCCGCCGGGCACCGTGGTGCCCACACCAGGGGCAATGTCGGCGTCCAGAAAGTCCACGTCAAAGCTCACGTGCAGGTGGGTCTCGGCGTCCATGCCGCTGAGGGCGCGTTCCATCACCTGGCGCATGCCGATCTCGTCGATGGCGCGCATGTCAAACACTTCCAGACCCTGCTCATGCACAAAGCGCTTTTCGCCCGGGTCCACGCTGCGGATGCCGATCTGCCGGATCTGCGAGGGGTGCAGCGCGGGGCCGCCGCCGGGAATGCCGGCCAGGTGCGTGAGCTCGGTGGGGCCAAAGCCGCACAGGCACGCCACGGGCATGCCGTGCACGTTGCCGCTCGGGGTGAGTGCGCTGGTGTTGAAGTCGGCGTGGGCGTCCAGCCACAGCACGCGCAGCGTCTTGCCGGTTTCGGCGCAGTGGCGCGCCACCGCGCTGATGCTGCCCAATCCCAGGCTGTGGTCGCCGCCCAGCAGGATGGGCAGGTGGCCCGCACGCAGCTCAGCCAGCACGGCGTCGAACACCAACTGGTTCCACTGCACCACCTCGGCCAGGTGGCGGTAGCCGTCGGTGGGGGCCTGCCAGGGGTTGGTGGGTCCGTTCAGGTTGCCGCAGTCGCGCACCTGCAGGCCATGGCTGGCCAGGGCCGCATGCAGGCCCGCCACGCGCAGCGCCTCGGGGCCCATGGAGGCACCGCGCGCGCCAGCGCCTATGTCGGTGGGTGCGCCGATCAGGCTGGCAGTGCGGAGGCTCTCAAGGGTTTCTGGGGCGGTATCAGTGGTCATGGCTCAGCGCAGGGGGCCGGTGCGCCGCTGCGCGCCGGTGGGTTGGGGTGGATGGGGATTGCAGCAGCCCGAACAGATCCTTGGGGTTGTCCATCTGCGGAATCAGGTCAATTGGGGTGGCGAGGTGTGGGTGGTGCTGCAGCAGCGCATGCAAGGTGCGCAGCGCTGAGAAATCTTCCAGCGCAAAGCCCACCGAGTCAAACACGGTGACATCGCCCGGGCCCGTGCGGCCGGGCACCCTGCCCGCCAGCACGTCGGCAAACTCGGCCACGGGGAAGTCGGCGGGCATCTGCTGGATCTCGCCCTCAATGCGCGACTGGGGGGTGAATTCCACCACCACGCGCGCATCCGGGCGGCGCAGGATGTCGGGGTGCAGCTCGGTCTTGCCGGGGCAGTCGCCGCCCACGGCGTTCAGGTGCATGCCGGGCTCCACCATATCGGGCGTGAGGATGGTGGCGGTGCGCTTGTCCGCAGTCACTGTGGTCACGATGCT
>JBCNOJ010000011.1:0-24550 GCA_039593925.1 Acidovorax sp. | reverse complement strand
CGGCAGCAGAGGCCCCGCCTGCGTCTGCCGAGTCCGCTACGGGCTCAGCCGCCAGTTCGGCGGTGGTGATGTCCCCGACTCCGGCCCCCTCCTCCAAGAGCGGAGCCACCGTCGCGGGCACCGCCACCGCTGCAGCCTCAGGCTGGGCTGGCGGTTTGGGCCGCGGAGGTCGAGGTCGTGGTGGGGGTTTGGCGGGCGCAACTGCTGCAGCCGCCACTTCGGGCACGGGTGGGGGCGGCGGTGGCAGCGCAATGCTGCGCGTGCTGAACACTTGCCCGGACGGTGGCGCCGGGTGGTCCCAGTGCAGCGGCACGCCATGGAGCACGGCCCAGTGCAGGGCCAGCACCAGGGCGGTGATGAAAACGAGCGCGCGGCGGGGCATCCGTGGGTCAGGCTGTCGCGATCGCAAGGACCAGGTTTTTCAAAACGCTCATGCGCTGCCCGCGCCCAGGTCGCTGGAGAGCTGCGCCGCCGCCGTCCGCAGCGGTGCATCAATGGCGCCGCCCCATTCCGGGTCGAAGGTGGCTACCGAGCCCAGCGTGGTGATGCCCAGCTCCAGGTGGCCATCGGCATCGAACACCGGTGCGCAGAACGCCACGATGCCCGGCAGCAGCGTGTCCACCACGCGGGCGGCGCCACGCTCGCGCACCTCGGCCAGCAGGGTGTTCACCTCAGCCATGGTGGCCGGCAGGTCGGTGCGGCGCATCTTCACGGCGCGGGCCAGTTCTTCTTTCAGCAGCGGCGCCACCAGCTCGGTGGGCATAAAGGCCGCAAAACACCGCCCGGTGGCCGATGACAGCAGCGGCATCACATCGCCCAGGCGGAGGTTGGCAGTGACGGCCTGGGGCGACTCCTCCCAGTGCACGATGGTGGGTCCGTGGTTGCCCCACACGGCCAGCGCCAGCGTGTGGCCGATGGTTTCCATCAGCGCGGGCATGCGTTCACGGGCCAGGCGCACGCCATCGAGCCGTGTGAGTGAGGCCAGCCCCAGCTTGAGCGCCGCTGGGCCCAGGTCGTAGCGCGCGGTGCGGGGGTCTTGCGTGACCAGGCCCAGGCGCTGAAAGCTCACCAGATACCGGTGCGCCTTGGCCGCGCTCATGCCCGCCGAGGCGGCCACATCCTTGAGCATCAGCGGTCCGCGCGAGCGGGTCAGCCCCTCCAGCAGGGCAAAACCGACCTCGACCGATTGAATTCCTGCACGTTCTTTGTCCATGTGCACTAAAATTTGCGAGTTTTGTTTAGTTAAATCAATTTACCCAGGCGTAATTTCGCTAAGGGCACCTTCTAACCACCCTGAGACAAAGGTCCTGCCACCATGAAACTTGCTACCTACAAAGACGGTTCGCGCGACGGCCAACTGGTTGTCGTCTCCCGCGACCTGGGCACGGCCCATTATGCGACCGGCATTGCCAGCAAGATGCAGCAGGTGCTGGACGACTGGGGCTTCCTCTCGCCCCAGTTGCAGGACCTGTACGACCAGCTCAACAGCGGCCGCGCGCGCCACGCGTTCCCCTTTGACCCCGCCCAGTGCATGGCCCCCCTGCCCCGCGCCTACCAGTGGGCAGACGGCTCGGCTTACATCAACCACGTCGAACTCGTGCGAAAAGCGCGCAATTCCGAGGTTCCAGAGAGCTTCTACACCGACCCGCTGATGTACCAGGGCGGCAGCGACGACTTCATCGGCCCCTGCGACGACGTGGTGGTGCCCAGCGAAGCCATGGGCATCGACTTCGAGGCCGAGATCGCCGTGATCACAGGCGATGTGAAGATGGGCACCGACGCCGACCAGGCGCTCGATGGCATCCGCCTGGTGATGATTGCCAACGACGTGAGCCTGCGCAACCTGATCCCGGCCGAACTGGCCAAGGGCTTTGGTTTCTTCCAGAGCAAGCCCGCTACCGCCTTTGGCCCCGTGGCCGTGACGCTGGACGAACTGGGCGACGCCTGGGACCACGGCCGCGTGAACCTCACCGTGCAGTCCACCTGGAACGGCCGCAAGGTTGGCATGTGCGACGCGGGCCCCGAGATGACCTTCCACTTCGGCCAGCTGATCGCCCACGTGGCCAAGACGCGCAATCTGCGCGCCGGCTCCATCATCGGCAGCGGCACCGTCAGCAACAAGGGCGTGGAGCAGAACGGCCGCACCGAGTGGCCCAAGGGCTACAGCTGCATCGCCGAAAAGCGCTGCATCGAAACCATCCAGGACGGCAAGCCCAGCACTGAGTTCATGAAGTTTGGCGACACCATCCGCATCGAAATCAAGGGCAAGGACGGCGCCAGCATCTTCGGTGCCATTGACCAAAGCATCGCAGCCCCCTGAGCCGCCTTTGGCGTCACGCCCTCAGGGGACGCCACCCGTGGCCTGGCGGAGCCAGTTCCACGGTGGCGCTGTCCTTGGCGAGCGCCGGTTTTCTTTCAGCGATGCGCGCATGCGCAGCCAGAAATTCAAGCAAAAACAGGCTCTAGCGCATACTGAATAAGCGCTAACAGCTATCAATTCAATAGTTCACAAGGAGACAACACCATGCAACGCCGTACCCTCTTGTCCGCCCTGGCCGCCGCAGGCGCCACCACCGCAGCCCCCTGGGCCGCTGCCCAATCGACCTGGCCCGACCAGCCGCTGCGCTGGGTGGTGCCCTACCCCGCAGGCGGCGGCACCGACGTGCTGGCCCGCACCGTGGCCGAAGCCATGCGCCAGACGCTGGGCCAGCAGATCATTGTGGACAACCGCCCAGGCGCATCCACCAACATCGGCGGCCAGGCGGTGGCCACGGCCAAGCCCGACGGCAACACCTTCATGTCGGCCGACAACGCCATCCTGGCTTACAACGAGCACCTGTTCACCAAACTGCCCTTCAGCCCTGAAAAGGACTTCACCTACGTGGGCGGCATCAGCCGCTTCCCGCTCGCGCTGGTGGTGCACCCGGCGTTCGAGGCCAAGACGGTGAAGGAATTTCTGGACTACGCGCGCGCCAACCCTGGCAAGCTGAACTACGCGTCCCCCGGCAACGGCTCGCCGCACCACCTGGCGATGGAGATGTTCAAGAACCGCACCAAGACCTTCCTCACTCACATCCCCTACCGCGGCGCCGCGCCGGCGCTGCAGGACGTGATGGGTGGCCAGGTGCCCTGCATGTTCTTGGACCTGGCTGCCGGCCTGCCCGTGATCACCTCGGGCAAGGTGCGTGCGCTGGCCATCGGCTCGGCCAAGCGCGTGGCAGCCTTGCCCGACGTGCCCACGCTGGCCGAAGCCGGTGTGCCCAACACCGAAGTTTTCGCGTTCCAGGGCATCCTGGCGCCCGCTGGCCTGCCAGCGGCCATCACCACGCGCCTGAACGCCGAGCTGAACAAGGCCCTCATCAACCCCGCCGTGGTCAAGCGCATGACCGACTTCGGCATGGAAGCCCTGCCCGGCACACCCGAGCAGTTCCGTGCGATGGCGCGCGCCGAGTCCAAGCGTTGGGGCGAGATCATTAAGGCGGCTGGAGTCAAGCTGGACTGAGGCAGATCCTTTTTCACAACGCGAGTTAAAAAGAGCTCCCAGCGCTTGTCTGTCAAGCGCTGGGAGCTCTTTTTTTAGGAGCAATGGCTGGTGAGCACCTTCCTCAGTTCCAACCCTCCAGCACCAGCTTGCCCCGCGCCTTGCCGCTCTCAATGAGCGCATGCGCGCGCTTCAAATTCGCCGCGTTGATGGTGCCAAAGCGCTGGTCCAGCGTCGTGCGGATCAGCCCCGCGTCTACCAGCTGCGCCACCTCGGTCAGCAGGCGGTGCTGGCCGATCATGTCGGCGGTGCCGAACAGGGCACGCGTGAACATCAGTTCCCAGTGCACCGACACCGACTTGCGCTTGAACTTCGTCACGTCGAGGGACACCGGGTCGTCAATCAGCGCGAACCGGCCCTGGGGCGCGATGGCCTCGACGATCTGGTCGAAGTGCGCGTCGGTCTGCGTGAGGCTCACGATGATGTCCACGGTGGGGTGGCCGATGCGGGTCAGCTCCTGCGTGAGCGGCTTGCTGTGGTCGATCAAGTGGTGCGCGCCCAAGTCGCGCACCCACTGCTGTGTTTCGGGGCGCGACGCGGTGCCGATCACCGTGAGGCTGGTCAGCCGCGCCGCCAGTTGCGTGAGGATGGAACCCACGCCGCCGCTCGCGCCGATGATGAGCAAGGTCTTGTTGGTCGGCTGCTTGCCGGGCGCCACGCCCAGCCGGTCGAACAGCAGCTCCCACGCGGTGATGGTGGTCAGCGGCAACGCGGCAGCCTCGGCAAAGTCCAGCGACTTCGGTGCGTGGCCCACGATGCGCTCGTCCACCAGGTGCAGTTCGCTGTTGGTGCCAGGGCGGGCGATGGAGCCCGCGTACCAGACGCGGTCGCCGGGCTGGAACAGCGTCACCTCGGGCCCCACGGCGCGCACGATGCCGCTGGCGTCCCAGCCCAGCACCTTGTAGTCGGGGCCATCGCCGCTGCGCGAGCTGCTTTTGCGCACCTTGGTGTCCACGGGGTTCACTGAAACGGCGTGCACGTCCACGAGCAGGTCGCGGCCGGTGGCCACGGGGTCGGGCAGGGTGATGTCGAGCAACGCCTCGGGGTGATCGATGGGGTGGGCGGTTTGGTAGCCGATGGCTTTCATGGCGGGTCCTTGTGTGTGGTGGATGGGTAACTGGGAAAAAGGGGCGGTGGCGGCCGGGTCAGGCCGAGGCGGTCGCGGTCGGCTCCACGGCGGATGCGTGGGCAGGGGCGTAGTCGTTATAGCCCCGCTCGGTTCCGCCGAAGAGGGTTGCTGGGTCGAATGTGGCCAGCGGCAGCCCAGCGGCGTAGCGCGCTGGCAGGTCGGGGTTGGCAATGAAGGGGCGGCCAAACGCCACAAGGTCTGCCATGCCGGATGACAGGATCTGCTGCGCGCGCTCTGGCGTGTACTTGCCCGCCACGATCACGCGGCCGCTGTAGGCGTTGCGCAGGGCCTGGCGGAAGTCGCCGGGGATGCTGGGTGCGTCGTCCCAGTCGGCCTCGGCCAGGTGGATGTAGG
Organism: Acidovorax sp.; assembly: GCA_039593925.1. Taxonomy (GTDB): domain Bacteria; phylum Pseudomonadota; class Gammaproteobacteria; order Burkholderiales; family Burkholderiaceae_C; genus Acidovorax. Next base: position 19,526 of record JBCNOJ010000011.1, on the reverse strand, counting down.
CCAGTCCCAGCGTGTCCAGCTGGCGCGCCAGGTGCAGCATGGTCGGAATGATCTCGGGACAGTTCATGTTGCGCTGGGTGATGAAGGGGGCCAGGCGCATGCCGGTGCGCTCGGCGCCCGCCTCGCTGGCCACGGCGGCGGCCACTTCGCGCGCAAATCGTGTGCGGTTGTCCATGGTGCCGCCGTAGGCGTCTGTGCGGTGGTTGGACGTGGTGCGCAGGAACTGGTCGATGAGGTAACCGTTGGCGCCGTGGATTTCCACCCCGTCGAAGCCTGCCCGCATGGCGTTGGCGGCGGCGCGGCGAAAGTCATCGATCACGCCGGGGATCTCGGCGGTGCCAAGCGCCCTCGGCACCGGGCAATCAACCATGCGGCCCACGCCGTCGTCGCCTGCGACCCACACCTTGGCCTCGGGCGACAAGGCGGACGGCGCCACCGGCAAACCGTCGGCGTGAAAGCTGGGGTGCGACATGCGGCCCACGTGCCACAGCTGCAGCACCATGCGGCCCCCGGCGGCATGCACGGCATCCGTCACCCGCCGCCAGCCTTGCACCTGGGCTTCGGTATAGATGCCCGGCGTGAAGCTGTAGCCCTGGCCCTGGCGCGAGATCTGGGTGGCCTCGCTCACGATGAGCCCGGCGCTGGCACGTTGAGCGTAGTAGGCGGCCATCATCGCGTTGGGCACATCACCGGGCTGGGTGCTGCGGGCGCGTGTCATGGGCGCCATCACCATGCGGTTGGGCAGGGTGAGGGGGCCCAGAGCCAAAGGGGTCAACAAGGCAGAGGTGGCAGTGCGGGTCATGGTCAAGGCGTGTGGATTGGCTGGACAGGCTTGTATGGTTGCTTTGTTTGCTTTCTTTTTAAATAGGCTGGCGATTGAATCGATATTCAAAGAAAATTTGAAGGTGACTTGCAGCTTCGCAGCGCCCATTGCCCTAGCCACCGCCCCACACAACGCCCTGTTCGACGCATGAAAAGCCTGCAAGACCTCGACATCTTTGTGCGCACGGTGGACAGCGGCAGCCTGTCGGCCACGGCCCGTGCGTTGGATATGACCCCGGCGGCGGCCAGCGCCGCGCTCAAGCGGCTGGAGGCGGAACTGGGCGCGCTGCTGTTGGTGCGCTCCACGCGCAGCCTGCGGCTCACGCCGGAGGGCGCGCTGTTCCTGGAGCACTGCCGCCCCGCGCTCGCCGCGCTGCAGCAGGTGCAAGACCAGCTTGCCAGTGGCCGGGCGGGCGAGTTGCGCGGCACGCTCCAGCTGGCGGCGCCGTCAGATTTGGGGCGCAACGTGCTGTTGCCGTGGCTCGATGACTTTCAGGCCCAGCACCCCGGCATCACCGTGCGCCTGCAGCTGTCAGACCGCATGGCCAACGTGTACAGCGAACCGGTGGATGCCGCCTTCCGCTACGGCAAGCCGCAGGATTCAAGCCTGGTGGCGCTGCCGCTGGCGGCCGAGCACCGGCGCGTGCTCTGCGCGGCCCCCGCCTACCTAGCGGCCCAGGGCACGCCATCCACCCCCCATGCGCTGGTGGACCATGACTGCCTGTGCTTCATGCTGGGCGAGGATGTGCACGACCGATGGCGCTTCTGGGACGCGGCGGGCCTGGAGGCACAGGTGCGCGTGCGCAGCCGCAACGTGGCCAACGATGGCGACGTGGTGCGCCGCTGGGCCGTGCTGGGCCGGGGCATTGCGTACAAGTCGTACTTTGACGTGGCCGACGACCTGGCCGCCGGGCGGCTGGTGCCGCTGTGCCCCGGCTGGACCACCGAGGCCGTGCCGCTCTTCCTGGTGGCTCCCAGCCGCCGCCAGTTCACGCCGCTGGTGCGCGCGCTGCGCGACTTCATGGCCGGGCGGCTGCAGGCGCTCATCGAACGCGCGCCACACTGATGCGTGCCTTGCCTTTAGCGGCAGGTGCTTGCATCCACGGGCTTGTGCCGCATTGGCTCCATCTGCGCACGGGGCGCCCAAGGAGCCTCTACCCACGGCAGGGCTATCGCACACGCGACCTGCGACGGGCTGCGGCCCGCCGCACAATCGCGCCCCCGCTGCAGCCGCCGGAGCTGCAGCCCCATCACGGAGAAAAACACCCATGCTGAATTTCGACTTCCACAACCCCACCCACATCGCCTTCGGCCAAGGCCGCATTGCCGACCTGGCCAAGCTGGTCCCCACTGCCGCCAAGGTGTTGATCCTGGTGGGCGGCGCCAGCGCCGAAAAGACCGGCACGCTGGCCGAGGTGCGCGCCGCGCTGGGTGATCGCCAGCATGCCACCTTCAGCGGCATCGAGCCCAACCCGAGCTACGAAACCTCCATGAAGGCCGTGGCGCAGATCCGCGAAGGCGGGTTTGATTTCTTGCTGGCCGTGGGCGGCGGCTCGGTGATCGACGCCACCAAGTTCATCGCCGCCGCAGTGCGCTTTGAGGGCGACGACCCGTGGGCCATCCTCGAAAAGCACGGCCGCAACATCAAGGCTGCCATGCCGTTCGGCTCGGTGCTCACGCTGCCCGCCACGGGCTCGGAGATGAACAACGGCGGCGTCATCACCCACCGCGCCAAGGGCGCCAAGCTGTCGTTTGGCAGCGTGCACACCTACCCGGTGTTCTCGGTGCTCGACCCTACCAAGACCTACACGCTGCCACCGCAACAGTTGGCCAACGGCGTGGTCGATGCCTTCGTGCACACGGTGGAGCAATACCTGACCTACCCGGTCAACGCCCCCGTGCAGGACCGCTTTGCCGAAGGCATTCTGCAGACGCTGATCGAGGTGGGCCCGCGCCTGCTCACGGCACCCGAGCCCGTGTACGACGACCGCGCCAACCTGATGTGGGCCGCCACCATGGCGCTCAACGGCCTGATCGGCGCGGGCGTGCCGCAGGACTGGGCCACGCACATGATCGGCCATGAGCTGACGGCCCTGCATGGCATCGACCACGCGCGCACCCTGGCCATCGTGCTGCCCGCGCTGCTCAACGAGCGCCGGGTGGCCAAGCGCGCCAAGCTGCTGCAGTACGGCGAGCGCGTTTGGGGCATCACCACCGGCTCCGACGACGAGCGCATCACCGCCGCCATCGAGCGCACGCGCGACTTCTTTGAAAGCATGGGCATCGCCACGCGCCTGTCGGGCTACGGCCTGGGCGGCGACACGGTGACCGCCGTGGTGGCGCAGCTGGAAGCGCACGGCATGGTGACGCTGGGTGAACAGCGCGAGATCACGCCCGCCGTGAGCCGGCGCATTCTCGAAGCGGCGCTGTAAGCCAAAGGCGCGACTGCATGGGCAAAGGGTTGCGGCGGCGGCCATCGCTGATACCGTGGAGGGCTTTCCCAACCCTCACAGAAAGCGACTCTTATGGCCCGCATCCTCATGGTTTTGACCTCCCACGACCAGCTCGGAGACACCGGCAAAAAGACCGGCTTCTGGCTGGAAGAATTTGCCGCCCCGTACTACGTGTTCAAGGACGCGGGTGCTGACATCACGCTCGCATCCCCCAAGGGCGGCCAGCCCCCGCTGGACCCCAAGAGCGACGAGTCCGACGCCCAGACCGACGCAACCCGCCGCTTCAAGTCCGATGCCGACGCGCAAAAGGCATTGGCCTCCACCATTCCGCTGGCCAACGTGCGCGCCGAAGACTTCGACGCCGTCTTCTACCCCGGCGGCCACGGCCCACTGTGGGACCTGGCGGAGGACGCGCAGTCCATTGCCCTCATCGAAAAGAGCTTTGCGGCAGGCAAGCCGCTGGCGCTGGTGTGCCACGCACCGGGCGTGCTGCGCCAGACCAAGGCGCCCAGCGGCGAGCCGCTGGTGAAGGGCCACAAGGTCACCGGCTTCAGCAACACGGAGGAAGACGGCGTGCAGCTGACAAAGATCGTGCCCTTTCTGGTCGAAGACATGCTCCAGCAAAACGGCGGCCTGTACGCCAGGGGCGCGGACTGGACGCCCTTCGTATTGACGGACGGCCAGTTGGTGACGGGGCAGAACCCTGCATCGTCGGAGCCTGCGGCGAAGGCGCTGCTGCAGTTGCTGAAGTGACGTGGCCGCTTTGTGAATGAAATCAGCCGCTAGCGCTTGATGGACAAGCGCTGGCAGCTATCAAATTTATGAAATCCAGCGTGCAGATCCAGTTGCAAAACTGAGTCCGCTTGGCGGTAAGTGATCCGGCACTGGCCGTGTATTGGACGCGGTTGAATTGGCGGGGTGCGGGTGCTATGCGCCCAAGCGGCTGGTCGAGAGCGCTGATTCGTTTGGCGGTTTTGCAGCGGGTGCAGTCGCTCATATCCGCCAGCCGAACTAGCGCTATCTGAGACCAAGCGGTCATCGGGTTCGGACGCCGCGCGCTTGTTCGGTCGGTCGCTTAACAAGACGCTGCACCCATTGTGCACAAAGTCTCCGGGCCCTCGCCGCGGGCGTTCCTGAGTGATCCGTTCCGAGCTGTTGCAATCACTATGTCTTCTTGTTGGTCTTAGTCACAATGGTCTTCTTCGCACGGCCTTTCTTGGTGGCTGCCCGGAAATCTTCCGGCGTCGTCGCATCAATTCCGATGACGCGCAGGTAGCGCGTTCGGTCCTTGGCCTCGAGTTGCTGCGCCTTATCCGTCAGGATCGCCAGGACCTGCTGGAAGTTCAGCTTCTTATTCGTGGCCGGGTCAGTCCACTCGCGCCCCTTGGTCTGCAAGACCAGCACCAGGAAGCCAGTGGTCGCCTTTCGGTGGCGCATGTACTGGCCAACCAGCTGCTTCTCCAACGCGACCAGGTAGTCGGCCAGCGTCCAGCGCTCCGACATCTTCAGTTCGATGGAGGCTCGCCAATCGTCCTTGCTGCACAGGATGTCTCGGCGCTTCGCCTCGGCGGTGTGGGATTCGACGGTCACGGAGTACCGCGCGCGAGCATGATGGTTCAGCTCGCTGGCTAGGAGCTTCTGGAATTGCGCTTCCAGCGCCATGCCCGCCTTCTCGCCTTCCTCTCCCTTCTTGTTGACTCGCGTGAAGTCGAGCTCACTAAAGAAGCTGCGCAGGCTGTGCTCACCGCGTTCGACGTCGTACTTGACGGCTCGAAGGTCTGCATCCACGGCCATCGCGAACGAGGTCGTACCGGTGACATCCCCACGGAAGTTCTCCTCGAACTTCGGGTAGTTCACCTGCGCCAGGGGCTCCCGAGCGAGCTGCCTCTCACGAAGTTCGAACTGCGTCTTCTTGATGTACTCGATAGTGAAGTCGCCGGCGGGAAGGACCTGCCGAATGCGCTCCAGCGCGCTGTACGCCGCTTGCGACGTAGCAGCGGCGATTCCGCTGATGATTACGCCGCGGAATCGCTCTGCGTTGTCCCGAGCGCCCGGGCTGTAGGAAACGCCCTCCGGCCTGTCCACGTCGTCCTTCGGGTCGACCGCCCACCTCGTCCACAGGTAAAGGTCTTCAAGCGCCAAGATGCCGTGGTCGCTCTCCATGGCAATTCGCCCAGCGATGCCCTCGCGGTCACGACCGAACGCAGCGGCAAGGTCAAAGATGAACGTTTTGACGGCCACCGGGTCCAACGGCCCCCAGGCGTTCACGGCATTGCGCCACCGCAATGGACTTTGAATGAACCAGCGGGTGGCCCAGGTCAGCGCATGTTCGCGCTGCGCCCGCAGGGCCTCATCCACTGGATCAGCCAGGGGCGAACAGTAGGCCGCCTTCATCTTCTGAAGCGCCAGGCGCTCAAAGTCATCTCGCGGGACCTTGCCTGGCACCGACAGCGCCGCCTTGAGCAACCGATTCACCACGTAGTCGCGCGATGGATTCACGCTTGCCAGGTGGGTCCATGCAAGGCCGGCGAGCGCCTCTTGGACCTGTAGAGGTGCGTCAGGAATGGATGCCAGCAGGTCCTCGGCATGCTCCCTAGAAGTGGCGCCGTTCGCTGCCTCGCCCGCGATTGCAACCAACTCAGGAACGGAGACGGCGGGATATGCCTCGACGAGGGGCCAGAACCACTTCGGATAGCCGTTGATTTCGAGGAGCGCATATCGAAGGGCTCGGCGAACTTCCGCGTCGGTGAGGGCGGGGAGCGCCATCCCATCCGCAAGCTCAAGCTTGAGGCCCTGCAGGCCAGCTGCAGTGATGTGGAAAGTCGAGTTCGGCTCGCTCTCTTTGAAGGTCGGGGCTTTATCGCGCCACAGGCGACTCATGCCTTGTCGGGTAGCCGCAGCAATCTTCGCGCCGGCGGCCTTCTCGAACGCCTCGAAGTCGACCTCACCGTATCTTGACGTGCGATTCGTCTGAAGCAACCACCCGGCGATCCACTCAAGCGCCAGGGTATCCGTTCCGGCAGCCAGGGCGCTCAAGCGCTCGGTGAGCTGCCGCTTCGCCTTGGCGCCGACGGTGAGCTTCTCGCTCTTCGGCTTGACCGGTTTAGGCGTCGGCTGCTGTGCGAAGGCTTGCGCGCGTTGAGCCTGCCACTCCACGTACACGCGGGTGAGCTGCGCGTCGTTCACTTGAACTACATCCTCGGGCGTGTAGGTGGTGGGTCGGCGAAAGCCAACGACCGCCAGCAGCAGATCGTCGTCATTGAGCTGCCTCTCGAGGGTGGCCCGCAGAACTGCGAGGCGCACGGCCGCATTCGCCTCTACCGCTGACCTCAGCTCCTCGATTGCGCTGCTCTGCAGATAGCGGTCGTGGATGTCACGGGTCACGACCAGGTACAGGCGAGCGACCTTAACCGCCTGGGCGCCATCGGTCCGCACCACTAAGGCTTCGAGAACCGTGGCAACGAGGTCGACGTACTGCTGATCCTCGCGGTTGCGCTTTTGAGTCACCTCCCTCTTCACCATGCGCACAACGAGCCCGCGCGCCAGCTGATACAGCTGGTCGTCCGTTGCATCGGCCAGCATGCTTCCCTTCTCAAGGGAGTAGGAAAGCTGGAACCCGAGCGGCCCGGCCAGGAACTGGTTGTCGACCATCACGGCGACATCACGAGGCGAGAAATAGCTCCATCCCAGTTCTCGCAACAGGAGGCTGACGACGCCTTCGCGCACAGTGGTGCTCACCACCGCAGCGGCGGCGAGAGCAGCAAGATCGGCGGGCCGACGCAATGCAAGGAAGTAGCCGACGTCGCTGCTGTCAGAGAGGACGAGGTCGAACTTGGACCCGTGACGCTTGAGAAGCTTCGCCCGCAACGGCTCGATCTTGCACGCGGTAGCAATGTCGAGCAGGACGTCGCGCGCCCAGTAATTGTCCTGGTACTGGTCGTACAGGCTAGCGATGGTACCGGCCAATCGGTCTGGCCCGGCCTGCCAGAAGTTCTCAGACGTCAACCGGAACATGGTGCGGCCGATGTGGTCGCCCTTTTCCACCAAGCGCTTGATGCTCTCTGTCAAAGCGTCCTGCGCAGCCTTGGTCGGGACGGCCGGATTGCGCAGGTCACCGAAGAACGCCAACGCCTGCGGGTCTTTCTGCACGATGACCTCGCGGCAATGCGCGTTCAGCGTGGCGAGCCATCCCGCCATCGGCAAGAAGGCGCGCTGCACACCTTGCTCGCCGCTGGTCGCAGCCCAGGTGAAGTTCTCGATGAGCCGCTCCGCCTGATCCGGCGAGTCCACCAAGCCGGCGAGCCGTTTGGCCGCGAGGAACGGCGCGAGCTCATCGGGATAGACCTTGACTTGGTGGAAGCCCGCGTCGATGAAGAGCTGGGAGTTCAAGAGAGCCTTGATGCCTGCCTCGTGAAGCATCGGAGACGCAATTAGCCGGGCTGACAAGGCCGTTTCAGGAATAGCCAGGGTCGCCTCGGGCATCTCGATGTTCACCAGCTGGCACACAACCGACGCTGAGGCCAGGCGCTGAGCCGTACCGGTCAGGACCTCCTGTGCAGGGCTGCCAGCGTCAACGAGCCGATGGTCGGCCCCACGCAGGGTGCCTATGGCGTTCACGACGCGCTCGAACACCTCGGTCAAGGATTCTGGCGGGCTGGCCACCATGTTGATGCGAGCAAGGATGTCCAGGCCGCCCGGGCTGCGGACGAAGCCCGACAAGCCGCGCTCATTGGCAATCTCGATCAGTTGCTTGGCATCCAGCGCTGGGTATCGCCCCGTGAGGTACACGGCAGCCTGGTGGTCTTCCAGATGAGCCATGGAGAACAGGCGCAGCGGCACTGGCTCCGGCGCCTCGGCTTCCACTGCTACGCTGGCCGCACCGCCAGTACCGAGACCACTCGGTCCGCCCGAGCTCCCGATAGTCTTCGGAGCCTGCTTAGAAAGCAGCTCCGAGAGCTTCTCGAAGACGCCTGCAGTGAGGACGGCCGGCCGCGTCGAAATCACCCACCGAACATGCTCGTTCGGCCAGCTCAGTTCGTCGGCAACGTCTCCGACAAGGTGGCTGATGCTCTCGTCCTTGCCGCCGGCGGCGGCCTCGTCCAACGAGTCGACAAACACCGTAATGGGGCCGACTGGCGCAGCCTTCCACACGCGATAGGCGTCGCGGTCATCGCCAGTCAATGCCTTGTCGAGACTGCCGCGATCCGCGAGTTGGCGCAGCGCGATGAACACGGCGGTCTCGCCATTCGCACGCAGTTGCGCCGCCTGCTGGCGCATTTCGGTGGTCTTCCCGAAGTTTGCTGCTGCAACGATGACGCTGCTGCGATTCTCGAGCACTTTGGCCCACGCCACCTGCTTGCCACGTAGCTGCGCAGCGATGAGTTCGTCCTGGTCGTAGCTTTCTCGCTCGACAAAACGTCGATTCAAATCGTAGTAAGCCAATTCGCCCTCCGCTGTTTGTATCTGTTTTATGCGGGAGCAGTTTAGTCACATGCAAACACTCTGAATTGCATCAGCGGCCCACGCGCATCGAGTGCTCGATTTTTCTGTGCAGCGGTCAAACTTGCCGCTGTCCATCGGTTGACCGGTGAGGAAAAAAGCGGTCGCTCGGCCTATCGGCGGCGAGTGACTCCGAGCAGCCTAGAGCAGCCATCGCAGGGTTAGAAAGTGCATTCGCCGCAGGCCCATGGCAGGCATCAACAGATGACAGCCCTACCGAATATGCGAGCGCGGCCTCACGCATGGATCCGGGGTGATGCGCTGGGGCAGAGGTGCGCGACCAGGAGCCTGGGGATGGCAGATCAAGCGAGCTGCACCCATCGCATTCAGACGCTGCCTTCAATACGGCAATATCCCCGGCAACAACGGCCGGTCCAACCGCTGTCGCCACCACTTCAGCGCCTCGCCCATGTGCTCGGGCCGCCATGCCAGCCAGAAGGTTTCGTCCGGGCGGGGCTCCTCCACTTGCAGCTCTACCAGAATCCCCGTCTCCAGCTCTACCCGCACGCAGGCGCGTGGCACAAAACCGTGGCCCAGCCCGGCGGCCTGGCAGGCGATCTTGGCCTGCATTGATGGTACGGTGATGCGCCGCTGGCCCGACAGCAAGCCCACCGTGCGGTCGCTCAGCGAGCGCGCGCCATCGCCCACCACCACGGCCGTGTGTTCCAGCAAGTCGCTGCGCGTGAGCGGGCGCTGCAGCTGGGCCAGCGGGTGCGTGGCCGTCACGCAGAACGCAAACGCCAGACTGCCCACGGCCACCGCCTTGTAGCCACCGCCCGCTGGGCCTTCGCCGGCAGCCACCACGATGTCGGCGCGCCCTTCGCGCAGGGCCTCCCAGGTGCCGGTCAGGGCTTCGCTGGTGATGCGCAGGCGTGTGCCGCAGTTCAGGTCTTCAAACGCGCAGATGTCCTGGTTGAACGCCTGCGTGGGAATCAGCGAGTCGTGCATCAGCCGCAGCTCTGACTCGAACCCGGTGGCGATCTGCCGCATGCGCGATTCCAGCTGCCGCGCCGAGGCCAGCAGCCAGCGGCCCTCTTTGATCATCTCGTGCCCGGCGGGCGTGAGCGTCACGCGCGGCCCGTTGCGCGTGAACAGGGCCAGGCCCAGTTGCTCTTCCAGCTTGCCCACCGCGTAGGAGATGGTGGACGGCACCTTGTGCAGCCGTTCAGAGGCGCCTGCGAACGAGCCATAGCGGGCGATTGCATCCACCAGTTCGATGGCTTCGAGGGTGAGTTTCAGCATGGTTACGGTCCGTCATTTGAATCATCGAAATTATCGATGATGAACAGCCAAACCTTTCAACCTGATGACCTGTTCTGCGCTAGATACTTCATCCATCGCAGCACACAACGCCTTTGAATCCAGCCAGATTTCATGCAAAGCGACCAGTGTGAAATTTATCGAAAAACATTGAAAGGAAGACACCATGCTTGAGCTCCGCAAATCCCAACACCGTGGTAACGCCAACCACGGCTGGCTCCATTCCCGCCACACCTTCTCGTTCGGCCACTACCGTGACCTGAAGCAGCAAGGCTTTTCGGACCTGCTGGTGATCAACGACGACCGCGTGAAGCCGGCCAAGGGCTTTGGCACCCACGGCCACCGTGACATGGAAATCTTCTCGTACGTGCTGGAAGGCGCGCTGGAGCACAAGGACTCGATGGGCACGGGCTCGGTGATCCGCTCGGGCGACGTGCAACTGATGAGCGCAGGCCGCGGCGTGCAGCACAGTGAGTTCAACCACTCGGCCGACGAGACCGTGCACTTCCTGCAGATCTGGATCGTGCCGAACGAGCGTGGTGCAGAGCCGCGCTACCAGCAAGTGCACTTCACCGACGCCGAAAAGCGCGGCCGCCTGCGCCAGATCATCTCGCCTGAAGGCATCGACGGCGCGCTGGCCGTGCGCCAGGACGCCCGGGTCTACGCCGGCCTTTTCAACGGCCCCGAGGAGTCTGCCGAACTGGACGTGGGCCCTGATCGCCACGTGTATGTGCATGTGGCCCGTGGCAGCCTGGAAGTGAACGGCGAGCGGCTGGAAGAAGGCGACGGCGCCCGCATCCGTGACGCGGGTGCGCTGCGGTTTGCCAACGGCGTCCACGCCGAGGTGCTGGTGTTTGACTTGCGCCCCAACGAGCTGCCCTCAATGCCCCATTGAGCTGAATTGCGGGATTGGCGGCACCTGCCGCCGGCCCCACGAATGCCCGCCTCCTTCTTTCCTTCCTTTTTCTCAGCCTCTCTTCTTTTCCCTATTTTTAGTTTTTTTCAGGAGCCTTCCCATGTCCAACGCCAACGCTGCCATCGCCCGTCCCGTCGCCGTCGCAAAACCCGGCTCCAAGCTGCTCAACCCGCATGACCACACGTTGATCATGATCGACTTCCAGTCGCAGATGGCCTTTGCCACGCACTCGATCGACCCGGTGCAGTTGCGCTCCAACGCAGCGTTGGTAGCGTCGGCCGCTGCGGGCTTCGGCGCCTCGACCATCCTCACCACCGTGGCCGAAAAGAGCTTCAGTGGCCCCATGTTCGACGAGGTGACCGCGCCGTTCCCCGGCCAGGCCCTGCTGGACCGCACGTCCATGAACACTTGGGAAGACGAAGCCGTCATCCAGAAGGTGAACGAGATCGGCAAGCCGCGCATCGTGCTGGCGGGCCTGTGGACCAGCGTGTGCATCGTTGGCCCGGCACTGTCGGCCCTCGACCAGGGCTTCGAGGTGTTCGTGATCGCCGATGCGTGTGGCGACATCTCCACCGAAGCCCACAACCGTGCCATGGACCGCATGGTGCAGGCAGGTGCCCAGCCCATCACCGCCCTGCAATACCTGCTGGAAATGCAGCGTGACTGGGCGCGTGGCGACACCTACGACATGACCACCGGCATCGCCAAGAAGTTCGGCGGCGGCTATGGCCTGGGCATCACCTACGCCAAGACCATGTTCAACGCCCACGAGGGTTAAAAAAGGGCGCATCAGCCTACTGCGCGGCCGAATCCCGCACCTGCGGTCCTCACCGTACAAGAGTACGGCTCCGGTCCTCGGTGCAGGCTTTGGCCGCTCGCTACGGCTGCTGCACCCTTTTGCGCTCTGCCATTGCTGAAATCCTCGAAGTCCGAACACCATGAATACACCCGCCCAAACCCCTGACCTCATCCTGCGCAACGGCCGCTTCACCACGCTGGACCGCGCCAATCCCACGGCCAGCGCCGTCGCCATCGCGAAAGGGCGCTTCTCGAAGGTCGGCGACGACCGCGAGGTGATGGCGCTGGCGGGCCCGCAGACCCGGGTGATCGACCTGGGCGGCCGCAGCGTGCTGCCCGGCCTGATCGACAATCACCTGCACATCATCCGCGGCGGGCTCAACTTCAACATGGAGCTGCGCTGGGACGGCGTGAAAAGCCTGGCCGACGCCATGGCCATGCTCAAAGCGCAGGTAGCGGTGACGCCCGCACCCCAGTGGGTGCGCGTGGTGGGCGGATTCACCGAACACCAGTTTGCGGAAAAGCGCCTGCCCACGCTGGCCGAGCTGAACGCCGTGGCGCCCGACACCCCGGTCTTCATCCTGCACCTGTACGACCGCGCATTGCTCAACGGTGCCGCCCTGCGCGCCGTGGGCTATACCAAGGACACGCCTTCTCCTCCCGGCGGCGAGATCGTGCGCGACAGCGCCGGCAACCCCACGGGACTGCTGCTGGCCAAGCCCAACGCGGCCATCCTCTACGCCACGCTGGCCAAGGGCCCCAAGCTGCCGCGCGACTACCAGGTGAATTCCACGCGCCACTTCATGCGCGAACTCAACCGCCTGGGCGTGACCGGCGCCATCGACGCGGGCGGCGGCATGCAGAACTACCCCGACGATTACGACGTGATCCAGGAACTGGCCGACGCCGACCAGCTCACCATCCGCCTGGCCTACAACCTGTTCACGCAAAAGCCCAAGGAAGAAAAGGACGACTTTCTGCGCTGGACCGCCACCTCGCAGTACAAGCAGGGCACGGACTACTTCCGCCACAACGGCGCGGGCGAGATGCTGGTGTTCTCTGCCGCCGACTTCGAGGACTTCCGCCAGCCCCAGCCCGAGCTGGCGCCGGGCATGGAAGGCGAGCTGGAAGAAGTGGTGCGCATCCTGGCGCAGAACCGCTGGCCCTGGCGCATGCACGCCACCTACGACGAGACCATCGACCGCGCTTTGAACGTGTTCGAGAAGATCAATCAAGACACGCCGCTGGCCGGCTTGAACTGGTTCTTCGACCACGCCGAGACCATTTCCGAAAAGTCCATCGACCGCATCGCGGCACTGGGCGGCGGCGTGGCCGTGCAGCACCGCATGGCCTACCAAGGCGAATACTTTGTCGAGCGCTACGGCGCTGCCGCGGCCGAGGCCACGCCCCCCGTCAAGCGCATGCTGGAAAAGGGCGTGAACGTTTCTGCCGGCACCGACGCCACGCGCGTCGCCAGCTACAACCCCTGGGTGTCGCTGTCCTGGCTCGTGACCGGCAAGACGGTGGGCGGCCTGCAGCTCACGCCGCAGCGCAACTGCCTGACGCGCGACCAGGCCCTGCGCATGTGGACCGAGAACGTCACCTGGTTCAGCAACGAGCAGGGCAAGAAGGGACGCATCGAAGTGGGCCAGCTGGCCGATCTGACCGTGCCCGACCGCGACTTCTTCGCCTGCCCCGAGTCCGACATCGCCGACACCTCGTCGCTGCTCACCGTGGTGGGCGGCAAGGTGGTCTACGGCGTGGGCGACTTCGCCGAGTTCGACGAATCGGCCCCGCCGCTGGCCATGCCCGACTGGTCGCCCGTGCGCACCTTCCGCGGCTACGGCGCCTGGGGCGTGCAGGAAGGCGCACCTCTGCAATCGGTGATGCGCAACGCGGCAGCCAATTGCGGTTGCGCCAGCAGTTGCAACCTGCACGGCCACGCGCACGCCACGGCCTGGAGCAGCCAACTGCCCGTGTCGGACCTCAAAGGCTTCTGGGGCGCCTTGGGTTGCGCCTGCTGGGCGGTGTGACCGTGCAAGACGCATTGCGCACCGCCGCCACCGAGCCCTGGGTGCAGTCACTGGCCTTGCTGTGCCTGTGCGCTGCCTACCTGCAGGGCGGCTGGGACAAGGCCCGCAACTTCCGTGGCGCGGTGGCCGAGATGCGGCACTTCGGCCTGGCCCCGGCCGCGCCGATCGCTGTGGCGACCATCGCGCTGCAACTGGGCGCTTCGGCGCTCATCGTGTCGGGCTGGTACCGCTGGGCCGGCGCGCTGGCCTTGGCAGGCTTCACCGCCATCGCGGCGTTTCTGGCCGACCGCTTCTGGACCCTGGCGCCGCCCGAGCGGCAGCGCAGCGCCAACGCGTTCTTTGAACATTGGGGCCTGGTGGGCGGCATGCTGCTCGTCGCCTGGCACGACCTGGGAGGCCACCGTGGCCAATAACAACAACAAACCCAACACCAACACCGCTACCAAGGCATCGGGCAGCTTCGCGCCGCTCGCCATCCCCGTCTTCGCCGTTCTGTGGGCCGCCACGGTGCTGGGCAACATCGGCAGCTTCATGCGCGACGTGGCCAGCGCCTGGATGGTGACGGAGCTCTCGTCCAGCCCCACCGCCGTGGCGTTGATCCAGACGGCGGCCACGCTGCCGGTCTTTCTGCTGGCGATTCCCGCCGGTGTGCTGTCCGACATCCTGGACCGCCGCCGCTTCCTGATCGGCGTGCAGGTGCTGCTGGGCGCCGTGAGCGGCACGCTGCTGGTGCTTGCGCAGACACATACCCTCACTGTGGAATGGCTGGTGGCGCTCACCTTCGTCGGCGGTATCGGCGCCGCCCTCATGGGCCCGACCTGGCAGTCCATCGTGCCCGAGCTGGTGCCGCGCAGTGAGTTGAAAAGCGCCGTGGCGCTGAACTCGTTGGGCATCAACATTGCCCGCGCCATCGGCCCTGCGGCGGGTGGCCTGCTGCTGGCCAGCTTCGGCGCGGCCACGGCGTATGGCCTGGACGTGCTGAGTTATGTGTTCGTGATCGCCGCGCTGATCTGGTGGAAGCGCCCCAAGGCCGAATCGACCGGTCTGAACGAGCAGTTCTTCGGCGCCTTCCGCGCCGGTGTGCGTTATGCCCGCGCCAGCCGCGAGCTGCATGTGGTACTGCTGCGCGCGGCGGTGTTCTTCCTGTTCGCCAGCTCGGTCTGGGCGCTGCTGCCGCTGGTGGCGCGCCGCATGCTGGGCGGCACGGCGGGCTTTTATGGCGTGATGCTGGGCGCCGTGGGCGCGGGCGCGATTCTGGGCGCGCTGTTGTTGCCCCGCTTGCGCCAACGGCTGGACACGGACGGCCTGATGCTGCTGGCTGCCTTTGCCACCGCGTCCGTGATGGCGGCGCTGACGTTGGCGCCGCCCCAGTGGGTGGCCGTGGCGCTGATGCTGCTGCTCGGCCTGGGTTGGATCATTGCACTGACCACGCTCAACGGCGTGGCCCAGGCGGTGTTGCCCAACTGGGTGCGCGGCCGGGGGCTGGCCATCTACCTCATGGTGTTCAACGGCGCGATGGCCGCGGGCAGCCTGGCCTGGGGGCTGATTGCGGGGCAACTGGGCTTGCCCGCCACGCTGCTGATCGGCGCCGGTGGCTTGGTGGTCGCGTCCTTCATCTTCCACCGCGTGAAGCTGCCCGCTGGCGAAGCCGACCTGCAGCCGTCCAACCACTGGCCCGAACCGCTGCTGGCCGAACCTGTTGCGCACGACCGGGGCCCGGTGATGATCCAGATCGAATACCGCATCGCCAAACCCGACCTGCCCGCCTTTTTGCAGGCCATGCAGCACCTGTCACAAGAACGCCGCCGCGACGGCGCCTATGCCTGGGGCGTGGCCGAACACACAGGCGAGCCGGGCCGGGTCATCGAATGGTTTCTGGTCGAGTCGTGGGCGGAACACATGCGCCAGCACCACCGTGTGTCCAGGGCCGACGCCGATCTGCAGGCACAGGCACTGCGTTTCCACATCGGGCCGGAGCGGCCGGTGGTGCACCATTTTCTGGCGCTGACGGCGGGTGGCGTGGGCGAAGAGGCCGCGGCCCCATCCACCGGGGCCTCGCACCCGCACTGAAAAGAAAATACTGGTGAAAATGGATGCCAGCGCTTATTCCATAAGCGCTGACAGCTATCAAATTAGGACCAGTCTGCGGCTGACGTGAGGCTGCAATCAGGCAGATGCCAGCGCGGGCGCCTCCGCCGCGCTGACCTCCACCTCCACCAAACAGTCATAAAACGTCGGCGCCCGCCCCAGGTCCGTCAGTGCCTGGCTCGTCACCTCGTTCACATTCGTGCCATTGAGCCCCAGCTTGCGCCACCAGATGCCCAGGCCGTTGACCACGCCCGGTCGCGCGCGGCGCGAGACGGTGGCGTGGCACAGGTAGCTGCCCCGGTCGTTGAACACGCGCACCACGGCGTCGTTGGCGATGCCGCGCGCTTCGGCGTCGTCGGGGTGGATTTCCAGCACCGGGCGGCCTTCGATGTTGCGCAGGCTCGTCACGTTCACGAAGGTGGAGTTCAGGAAGTTGCGCGCGGGAGGCGAGATCATGGCCAGCGGGTAGCGGGCGTCGGTGCCCTGCAGTTCGTAGTTGGGCAGGTGGTCGGGCAGGCCGTCCAGTCCCTGCGCGGCAAGCCGGGCGCTGAAGAACTCGCACTTGCCGGACGGTGACGGAAAGTTGCCCTCGGCGAACAGCGCATCGGGAATGGCCACCGTGGCAAAGCCCTGCGATTCGAGCAGCGCGTAGTCCACCGCATCACCAAAGGCCTGGCGGCACAGGGCCTCGTCGGTATGGGCAAAACACGGGTCGGTGAAACCCATGTGCGCTGCCAGGTCGCGGAAGATCTGCGCGTTGCTGCGCGCCTCGCCCAGCGGCTTGATCGCGGGACGGTTGAGCACCACGTCGGTGTGGCCGTAGCTCAGGTGCACATCCCAGTGTTCGAGCTGTGTGGTGGCTGGCAGGACGTAGTCGGCGTAGTCGGCCGTGTCGGTCTGGAAGTGCTCCAGCACCACGGTGAACAGGTCTTCACGCGCAAAGCCTTGCACCACCTTGCCCGAGTCGGGCGCCACGGCCACAGGGTTGCTGTTGTAGACCACGACGGCCTCGACCTTGGGGCCGAACGCGGGCGAGGCCTCGCGCAGCAGGTCGTCGCCGATGGTGGACATGTTGATCGTGCGCGGCTGCTTGCCGCCGGGCATCAGATCGGGCCGCTGGAGCACGCCGCGCTGCGCCGGGAACTGGCCCGAGCTGGACAGCAGCACGCCGCCCGCGCGGTGGCGCCACGCGCCCGTGAGCGCAGGCAGGCAGGCGACGGCGCGCACGGCGTTGCCGCCCCCGCGCACGCGTTGCATGCCGTAGTTCAGGCGGATGGCGGCGGGTTTGGTGGTGCCGTAGTCCTTGGCCAGTTGGCGGATCTGCTCGACCGGAATGCCGCAGACCTCGGCCGCGCGTTCGGGCGGCCATTGCAGTGCGCGCTCGCGCAGCTGCTCCCAGCCCAGCGTGTAGCGCGCGATGTAGTCGTGGTCCAGCCAGTCGTGCGCGATCAGCTCGTGCATCAGCGCCAGGGCCAGGGCGGCGTCGGTACCGGGGCGCAGGGCAATGTGCTCGTGGCACTTGTCGGCCGTTTCGCTCTTGCGCGGGTCGATGCACACCAGCTTGGCGCCGTTGCGCTTGGCCTGCTGTGCGTATCGCCAGAAATGCAGGTTGCTGCCGATGGAGTTGCTGCCCCAGATGATGATGAGCTGCGACTCGGTGAAGAACTCCACCTTCATGCCCACCTTGCCGCCCAGGGTCTGCGTCAGCGCTTCGGCACCGGCCGATGCGCAGATGGTGCGGTCCAGCAGTGAGGCGCCGAGCTGGTGGAAGAAGCGGCGGTCCATGCTTTCCCCCTGCACCATGCCCATGGTGCCGGCGTAGCTGTAGGGCAGGATGGCCTCGGGCGCACGCGCGGCGATGGTTTTCAGGCGCTGGGCGATGTCGGACAGGGCTTCTTCCCAGCTGACGGGTGCGAACTGGCCGCTGCCCTTGGGGCCAGTGCGCTTGAGCGGTGTGAGCACGCGCTCGGGGTGGTAGCTGCGTTCGGTGTATTTGCTGACCTTGGCACACAGCACGCCGTCGGTGTGGCGATGGTCGGGGTTGCCCTGCACGCGGGTGGCTACGCCATGCACATCTACCGTGGTGATCAATGCGCAGGTGTCAGGGCAGTCGTGCGGGCAGGCACCGCGCACCTGAATGGGCTCGGCGCTGGCAGAGGGGGCGGACGAAGACATGGACATGGGAGAGGTCGTTAAACTGCCATCGGGGTTGGAACGGGCGTGCATAGGTGACGCCGTTCTTCGGGGGCGCTGCCTACCGGTAGCGCTGGGGGTTTTGCCCCTCTTTTCTTCTTACAAGGGCAGGGATTTCACCATGAACCAGACAACTTTGGGGCGCCGGCAGTTTTCGCTGGGTGTGGGAGCGGTGGCGCTGGGCGGCTTCGGCCTCGCGCGCGCACAAAGCGAAGGCAAGATCGTGCTGGGCCAGTCGGCCCCGTTCACCGGCCCGGCAGCCCAGTTGGGCGTGCAGTTCAACCTGGGCGCCAAACTGTTCTTTGACCAACTCAACGCCCAGGGCGGCGTAGGCAAGCGCACGGTGGAAATCCGCACCATGGATGACGGTTACGAGCCGGACCGCTGCGCCGAAAATACCCGCAAGCTCATCGCCGAAGACGTGTTTGCGCTCTTCGGCTACATCGGCACCCCGACCAGCCTGGCGGCCCTGCCGATTTTCACCAAGGACAAGGTGCCGTTTTTCGGGCCTTTCACCGGCGCCGAATCGCTGAGGCAGCCGTTCAATCGGCTCATCTTCCATGTGCGCGCTTCGTACTACGACGAAACCGCACTCATCGTGCGCCAGCTCACCAACCTCGGGCTCAAGAAGATCGCGGTGTTCTACCAGAACGATGCCTACGGCAAGGCCGGGCTCGACGGCGTGACCCGTGCGCTGACCGAGCTGAAGCTGGCGCCTGTGGCCACGGCCACCGTGGAGCGCAATTCGACCGATGTGAAGGCGGCCGTGGACAAGCTGATTCCCGCCGCACCCGATGCGGTGGTGCAGATCACCGCGTACGCATCGGCCGCGGCCTTTGTGCGCTCAGCGCGCAAGGCGGGCTTTGGCGGCACGTTCTACAACGTGTCGTTCGTGGGCACGCAGGCGCTGGCCGACGAGTTGGGCAAGGACGGCGCGGGCGTGGTGGTGTCGCAGGTGGTGCCCTCGCCCTACCAGCCGTCGCGCCAGATCACGCGCGAGTTTCTGGAGGCCATCAAGAAAGGCGGCGACAAGGTGCAGGCCAACTACTCCAGCATGGAGGGATACCTGGCTGCGCGCGTCTTTACGGAGGGCCTGCGCCAAGCCCAGGCGGGCGGCAAAGTCACCCGCGAGAGCTTCATCACCGGCACCGAGGCCATCGGCAATCAGGTGATCTCGGGCTTTCCGGTCTCGTTCAGCGCCACCAGCCATGCGGCGTCGAAGTTTGTCGAGATGTCGATGCTGACCGGGGACGGCCGGGTGCGGACGTAGCCCCCTGAGCCGCTTCGCGTCTTCCCCCAGAGGGGGACGCCACCGGTGGCCTGGCAAAGCCAGTTCCACGGTGGCACTGGTCTGGGCCGCGCCCCGAGCGATCCTCGCGCGACTTGCGTTGCCCTGACCTGCTCGCCGCGAGTCAGCCGAACGACTTCGTGCGCGCCAGCCCTTGCATGAACGCCTCGCAGCGT
>JBCNOJ010000109.1:0-11783 GCA_039593925.1 Acidovorax sp. | reverse complement strand
TTCTACGAATTCATGGTGCCGCTGGTCAAGGGCTACAGCACCGAGATGAGCCTGGAAGTCACCAGCCTGGGCGTGCAGGTGCATGGCGGCATGGGCTTCATCGAAGAAACCGGCGCCGCGCAGTACTACCGTGACGCCAAGATCCTCACCATCTATGAGGGCACCACGGCCATTCAGGCCAACGACCTGGTGGGCCGCAAGACGGCGCGCGATGGCGGCCAGGTAGCCAAGGGGATTGCCGCGCAGATCGAGAAGACCGAAGGCGAGCTGCTTGTGAGCGGCACGCCCGCCGCCCTGGCCGTGGCCAGGCGCCTGACGGCCGCCCGCAAGGCGCTGCTCGACGTGATCGACTTCGTTGCCGGCGGTACCAAGGCCCAGCCCAACGCCGTGTTCGCGGGCAGCGTGCCCTACCTGATGCTGGCGGGCAATGTGGTGGCGGGCTGGCAGCTCGCGCGCAGCCTGCTGGTGGCCGAGGACCTGTTGCAAAAGGGACAGGACCAAGCCTTCATGCGCGCAAAAATCACCACTGCACAGTTCTACGCTGAGCACATTCTGGTCAAGGCCCCTGGCCTGCGCGACAGCATCGTGGATGGCGCAGGCAGCGTGACCGAGCTGGCGCTGGAAGCGTTCTGAGTTCGCGTGTGGTGTGAGGAGACGGCCCCGGTGCGCTGGGGCTAGTTGATATAAAAATGATAGCTGCTGGCGCTTGATGGATAAGCGCTAGAGGCCGATTTGATTCATATTTCTGTCCAGGAAGTCGTTGCCATGTCCAAACTGCCTCCCGTGTTGCAAAACCTGTCGCTACCCGTCATCGGCTCGCCGCTGTTCATCATCAGCAATCCCAAGCTCGTGATCGAGCAGTGCAAAGCCGGCGTGGTGGGCTCCATGCCCGCGCTCAACGCCCGCCCCGCTGAGTTGCTCGACGAGTGGCTGGCCGAGATCACCGAAACGCTGGCCGCCTACAACAAGGCCAACCCCGACAAGCCTGCAGCGCCCTTTGCCATCAACCAGATCGTGCACAAGAGCAATGACCGGCTGGAGCACGACATGCAGGTCTGCGCCAAGTACAAGGTGCCGATCATCATCACCAGCCTGGGCGCGCGTGAGGACGTGAACCAGGCCGTGCACGCCTGGGGCGGTGTGGTTCTGCACGACATCATCAACAACAAGTTTGCGCACAAGGCCATCGAAAAGGGCGCCGATGGCCTGATCGCCGTGGCGGCCGGTGCCGGTGGGCACGCGGGTACCAAGAGCCCGTTCGCGCTGATCCAGGAAATCCGGCAATGGTTCGATGGCCCGGTGGCATTGAGCGGCTCCATCGCCAGCGGCGGAGCCGTGCTGGCCGCGCAGGCCATGGGGGCGGACTTCGGCTACATCGGCTCCGCCTTCATCGCTACGCACGAGGCGCGCGCCAGCGATGCCTACAAGCAGGCCATCGTGGACGGCAACTCCGACGACATCGTCTACAGCAACCTGTTCACCGGTGTGCACGGCAACTACCTGGCGCCGTCGATCCGCGCCGCCGGCATGGACCCGGACAACCTGCCCGAGTCCGACCCGAGCAAGATGAACTTTGGTGGCGACGCCAAGAAGGCCTGGAAGGACATTTGGGGCTGTGGCCAAGGCATTGGCGCCATCGACGCTGTCACCAGCACAGCCGAGCTGGTGGCCAAGTTGCGCAGCGAATACGAGGCTGCGCGCGCACGGCTCAAGCTGTGAAAAACCCGCGCGGTTGACGCGGCTGCCCCCCCCACGGCTTTGGACCGAGAGGTTCGGCCGTGAAGCTGCAAACAACGCCCGCCGTGTGTTTGAGCGCACGGCGGGCGTTGTGTTTTCTATGAGTACGGGAGGGGGGCCGGATTGTGCTGACCCATCACCTCGCAACGCCATCTGCGTGTGTTCGGGCGAGGGCAAACCCCCATGAACAGCCCGCTCCTGGTGCGGATAATGGTGATGATAAATAACCATTATTGAATCCTTGGCGCTGCCTGAATGGCAGACGCGCTGTAGCGTGCAGCGCGTCTGCCGCGTTCATGCCGAGGAGATGCAGGAGGCACCATGTTCCGTTCGTTCGTATTGCTGCTGGTGGCCTTGGGCTTTGCCGCAGGCGCCCAAGCGCGCAACGAGGGGGTGACGGCCGACGAAATCCGGCTCGGCGCTTCGGCCGTGTTGTCTGGTCCACTGGGCCCCCAGACGGCGCAGTACGGTGAAGGTTCCCGCCTGCTGTTCGATGCAGTCAATGCGCAGGGCGGTGTGCACGGCCGCATGATCCGCTACACCACGCTGGACGATGGATTCGACGTGCCCAAAGCCGTGGACAACACCAGGCAGTTGCTGGAGACCGACAAGGTTTTCATGATCTACAACAGCACCGGCACGGCGCAGACCGCGGCGATCCTGCCCTTGATCAAGGAGCACCGCACGCTGCTCTTCGGCCCTGTGACGGGTGCCTCGTCCTTCCGCGAAACCTTGAACCCGTATGTGTTCCATGTGCGCGCGGGCTACGCCAGCGAGGCCAGCAAGATCGTTTCGCAGATGCGCCAGCAGGGCATCACCCGCGTGGCAGTGTTCTACCAGGACGATGGCTTGGGCAAGACGCTGGCCGCTGAGCTGAAGAAGGCCTCCGATGAAGAAAAGCTGCCCTTTGTGGCTGAGATCAAGGTGGACGCCAAAGAGCCCGACTTTGCGGCCGCGGCCGCAGCCACCGAGAAAGCCCAGCCGCAGGCCGTGATCGTGGCCACGGCGGGTGCCACGTTCACCAATTACATCAAGGCGGTGCAGTCCACCGCAGCGCGGCCCGCCTACTACGGCTTTTCGGTCATCAGCCTGGACGTGATCAACCGCGAACTGAAGGAGAAGGCGCGCGGCATCATCCTCGCTCAGATCATGCCGTCATTGCGCAACACCACCATCCCGGTGGTGGCCGAATACCTGAGCCTTCTGCGTGCCAGGTCGCCCACGGCGCAACCGTCGGCATCGCAGTTTGAAGGCTTTGTGCACGCGCGCTTGCTGGTGGAAGGGCTGCGGCGCACGGGCCGCAACCTGACCACGGAATCGTTCATCAAGGCGATGGAAGATGCGGGTGAGATTTCCTTTGGGCGATTCAGCGTGAAGTACTCGCCCAAGAGCCACAACGGCTCCACCTATGTGGAACTGGCGATTGTGGATGCAGAAGGCAGCCTGCGGTATTGACGGCGGTGTCCAAGCCAGAGCGCGGGGCGCAGCGCAGTGCGGCACTTTGGCACGCCTTCACAACCCGTACGTCAGCTCCCGCGCCTTGCCCCAGAACACGCGGTACATGAAGATGGTGTAGACGATGATGGCGGGAAGCGTGATGGCCACGCCGATGCCGATCACCACCAGCGACTCGGTGGCGCTGGCGGCCTGCCAGACGGTCAGGCGGTCAATGACGATGTAGGGATAGAGGCTGTAGGCCAGGCCGAAGAAGGCCAGCACAAAAATCACCACGGTGGCCACAAACACCACCCACCCATAGCCCGCCTGCACCACACGCTGCGTGGCCAGCACATGGCGGATGGCCAGAAAGGCCGCCGCGCAAGCCAGCGGAATGGGCAGCAGCGCAAACAACTGGGGCAGTACAAACCATTTGGAAAACACGGTGTGGCTGACCAGCGGCGTCGCCAGCGAAATGCCCAGCAGCGCCAGCCCCATCGGCCACAGCACGCTCTTGCCCCAGAGGGCCGCCTTGCGCTGCAAGTCGCCGTCGGTCTTCATCAGCAGCCAGCCCACACCGAGCATCGCGTACGCCGCAGGCAGAGTGAGCGCGATGCCGGCCGAAAACAGCAGCCCCCACATGTCGTTCTGAAAACCCGTTACGTAGGCTCCCAGCATCCATCCTTGCGCCAGCGTGGTCAGCAGCGAGCCGCCGGCAAACAGGCTATTCCACGTGGCCTTGTGCGCGTCGCGTGCCTTCACGCGAAAGTCAAACGCCACCCCTCGCAGCGTCAACCCCAGCAGCATCACCGCCACCGGCAGATAGAGCGCAGACAACACGATGCCATGCGCCATCGGGAAGCAGATCAGCAGAACGCCCACCCCCAGCACCAGCCAGGTTTCGTTGGCGTCCCAGAAGGGGCCAATGCTGGAGACCATCACGTCTTTTTCAGCATCGGTGGCGAAAGGCAGCAAGATGCCTACGCCCAGGTCATAGCCGTCCAGGATCACATAGGCCAGCAGCGCCAGGCCCATGACGGCCATGAATGCGAGCGGTAGGGCATAGGCCAGGTTGAATTCCATGGGGTGCTCCTTCGTAAGAGGGGTCAGTTGCGTGACGGTACGCGCTGTGTCAAAGGTTGGGGCGATGGCGGCGGCACTGCGGGCACGGGCATCGTGGGATGCTCGGCCATGTGTTTGATCACGCCCATGTACGCCACCAGCAGCAGCACATACACGGTGAGGTAGGCCGCGAGGGTGGTGGCGACCATGCCCGGGGCGTGGGCCGCCACGGCATCGGCAGTCTTGAACAATCCGTAGACAAGGTAAGGCTGGCGCCCGATCTCTGTGACGTACCAGCCTGCCAGCGTGGCCACCCAGCCTGAGAACGTCATGCCCACCAGCGTGAACAGCAGCGCACGCGGCAGCGTAGCCACATCCTGTGCACGGCGGCGGTACAGCACGAATGCACTCACCCACGCCACGGCCAGCATGAGCATGCCCATGCCCACCATCACGCGAAAACCCCAGAACACGGGCGCTACGGGCGGATGGGCGCCCGCAAATTCGTTCAGCCCCTTCAACTCGGCATTGATGTCGTGCGCCAGGATCAGGCTGGCGGCCTTGGGGATCTGCAGGGCGTAGTCCGTGCGTTGCTCCTTTTCGTTGGGCAGGCCGAACAGCGTGAGCGGCGCACCTTTTTCGGTATGCCAGATGCCTTCAATGGCCGCGATCTTTGCGGGCTGATGCTGCAGCGTGTTCAGGCCATGCAGATCGCCCATGAAGATCTGCAGCGGTATCACCAGGGCCACGGCCGTGATTGCGGCACGCAGCGCCTTGCGCGTTCCATCGTTGGCGGTACCGCGGATGAGCTGCCAGGCACTCACGCCCGCGATGAGGAAGCCCGCCGTGAGCGCTGACGCCAGCAGCTTGTGGCCCAGGCGATAGGGGAAGGACGGGTTGAAAACGATGGCCAACCAGTCCACTGCGTGGAACTTGCCGTCGATGATCTCGTAGCCCACGGGGGTCTGCATCCAGGAGTTCAGGCTCAATATCCAGAACGCCGACAGCGTGGTGCCAAACGCCACCATCAGTGTGGTCACCAGGTGCACACGGTCGGACACGCGCCCCCGGCCAAACAGCATGATCCCGAGGAAGGTGGCCTCCAGGAAGAAGGCCGTGAGCACCTCGTAGCCCAGCAGCGGCCCGGCGATGTTGCCCACATGCTCCATGAAGCCCGGCCAGTTGGTGCCGAACTGAAAACTCATGGTGATGCCCGATACGACTCCCAGCGCAAAGGTCAAGGCGAACACCTTGGTCCAGAGGTAGTAAGCCTGCTCCCAGCCCAGGGCAGCGGGCGTGCCCCGCGTGGCCGTGTGCCGCAGCCGGAAGAACACCAGAAACCAGCAAAGTGCGATCGTGATGGTGGGAAACAGGATGTGGAAGCTGATGTTGGCCGCAAACTGGATGCGCGAGAGCATGAAGGTGTCCATGGCGTCAAACTCCTGTGTTTTTGCCTTTGGCGGTGCCGCCGCCCTTGCCGGTGAGGCGGTCCTTGAATTCCAGCACCCGGGTGACGGCGGTGCCCATGCCCATCAGCTGCATGGCGGTTTCGGGCGCCAGGCGCTGCACGTCGTCGAACCAGGTCATGAGGCGGTCGATGAGCTCGTGCATTTCGCGCATGCGCTCTTGCGCGTGGCGTTCCTGGTCGGACGTGGGCTCCTCGAGCAGTGCCATGCGCAGCATCGACAGCGTGGGCTCGATCTCGCGGCGACGGCGCTCCTCGGCCAGCACACGGAAGATCTCCCACACATCCTTGGGCGCCTCGAAATACTCGCGCCGGTCGCCCGGCAGGTGGCTGAGCTTGACCAGGCGCCAGGCCTGCAGTTCCTTCAGTCCCATGCTCACGTTGGAGCGCGAGAACTCCAGTGTTTCGGCGATTTCGTCGGCGTTGAGTGGGCGGGGCGACAGAAAAATGAGGGCGTAGATCTGGCCGACGGTGCGGTTGATGCCCCAGCGGCTGCCCATCTCACCGAAATGCGCGACAAACTGGCGATTCAATGGTGGCAAGGGATTGATGTAGGTCATAAGGTCTGCATTGTGCGCCTCTTTTTCTGAATTTTCAGTATTTCCTGAAAATTCAGCATTTCTCGTATGCCACTGAGGGAGGCAGAAAGTGCCGCCAATGCACTCGGCGCTTCAATGTTTTGCGCGCCTGATGCCAGTGATGGCGCCTGGGCGACGGGCGGCACGTGCGCAAATCGTTGGACACGGCGACAATTGCAGGTTTTGCCCGCCCGCACACCTGTCTGCCAGCGCTTCCTGCTTGCTCTCATGCGGCCTTCTGTGTCCTTGTCCATGCCCGCCCTCCCATCCCGTTCGCCCCTGATCGACATGGTCAAGGGCTTGGCCTGCATTGCCATCGTTTGGCACCACCTGGCTTTTTATGGCCCCATGTCGGACATCGCGCAACCTCTGGCACCGTCCTTGATCGCGTTTCTGTACGACTACGGCCGGATGGCTGTGCAGGTGTTTCTGGTGGTGGGGGGCTATCTTGCGGCGGCCAGCCTGGCGCCGCAGGGTGTGGCGCGGTTCGACCATGCAGGCAACGCCATCGCCAAACGGTTCGTGCGGCTGGTGGTGCCGTATGCCGTGGCGCTGGTGTTGACCGTGGTGGTGTCCGCGCTGGTGCGCATGTGGATGGACCACCCGTCCGTGCCTGATGCGCCCACGCTGGCGCAGTTGGTTGCCAATGCCCTGCTGCTGCAGGACGTGGTGGGCGAAGGTGCGCTGTCTGCCGGTGTCTGGTACGTGGCCATCGACTTTCAACTCTTCAGCCTCGCCGTGCTGGTGTGGGCCGCCGTGCGCGCCTTGCCGGGGCCATGGGCGCAGCGGCACGCGCCGGCGCTTGGCCGTGGGTTGATCGTGGCAGGTGTGGCGGCATCCCTGTGGGCGTTCAACCGCATTGCTGGCCTGGACATGTGGGCGTTGTACTTTTTTGGAGCGTACGGCCTGGGCATGCTGGCCTATTGGGCGGTGCGCGCTCCTCGGGCCGAGGCTTGGCTGGCCGCCATAGCGTTGCTGGGCGGCGTTGCGCTGTGGGTGGATTTTCGGGGCCGCATTGCCGTGGCGCTGTTGGCCGCGCTGTGCCTGGCCTTGCTGCTGAGGCCCCGCAGCATGGATAAGGGAACTGGCGTGATGGCAATGATTGCGCCGTTGCGGACGGCCTGGGTGCAACAGTTGGGCGCGTGGCTTGGGCAGGTGGGGCAGATGTCGTATTCCGTGTTCTTGGTGCACTTCGCCGTCTGCCTGCTGGTGAACGCGGTGGTGGGCACGTTGTGGCCCGCGTCCGCTGGCATCAACGCCCTGGGCATGCTGCTCGCGTTTGTGCTGTCGCTGGTTGCCGGGCGCTGGCTGTATCTGCGGGTCGAGCGGCACGTGCCGTCGTGGCCCACTGCATTGCGCTGGCAGGCGGGGCTGGTGGGCACGGGGCTGTTGGTCGCCTTGTCCAACAACTGGGCTTGAGCCGCGCGCCTGAAGGTGCCCTTGTGCGGCTGTGGATGGCGGGGCGTTGGGGTCAGGGCCGCCGTGTTCAGGGCCGCTGTGACGTGCGCTCGCGACGTTTGCGCTGCTTGTCCAGAAACCAGGCCATGAAGGGCAAGATCAGCATGGAACCCGGAATGACCCAGATGAACAGGTAAGGGCTCACAGAGGACGCAGAGCGCATGACGTCGCGCAGATGGGCGCGTTCTGCGGCGTCCCAGGTGCCTTGGCGGCGCTGCTGCACCAACCACACCACCGAACCTTTCATGGTCGCCATCTCGCGCTTGAGGCGGCTTTTCTCTCGGCTGTTGCCTGCCAGAAACGAGCAGAACCATTCTGGCGCCCGCTCCATGCGGGCCTGGAAGGCGGTGGTGGAGTCCGGGTCAAACACCTCGCCCGGCACTGCCGGTGGGGTGGTGGGCGCAGCAGGGGTGTCAGCGGGGAGCGGAGTGGTCATGGCGGCTGGCATTGTCCCAGCATCGCCCGCACACCGCAAAGCAGCGTTGCGGGGCAAGGTCAACGGTGCAGTTCGCCGGCGCTTTCAGGCTGGTACAGGATGTCTTTGACGCGCACCGTCATCGGCTTGCCGCCCGGGCCCGGCCAAGCCAGTTCGTCTCCCACGGAAAGACCCAGCAGCGCGCCGCCCACGGGGGCAAAGATGGAGATGCGGTCCGCACTGCCATCGGCGTCGCGCGGGTACACCAGGTTCAGGCAAAACTCCTTGCCTGTCTCCTGAATGGAGAACTGCACGGTGGAGTTCATGGTGACCACGTTGGGCGGGATGTCTTCGGGCGCCACGACGTCTGCCCGGTCCAGCTCGGCCTGCAGGTCGGCTTTGCCCGGGAAGACGCTGGCCGGAATGGCGGCCAGCAGCGCTTCGATGCGGTCAACGTCGAGCGACGACAGAATGATCTGGGGCTTGCGCACCATGGCAGTACCTCAATTGTGGTTTACAAAGCGCGGGACTGTAGACCATCGCGAATCTCGCACTGCCGTGCGCGGTCAATCGCTCTGAATATTCCGTGCCTTGATCAGGGCGCCGAATCGGGCGCTGTCGATGGCGGCTCGGTTGTTGAAGTCGGCAGGCGACATGGGTGCTGGAATGCCCCCCAGCGCTGCGATGCGGTCCTGCACGGCCTGGGTGCCCAAAGCCTTGTTGATCTCGCGGTTCAGCCGCATGATCACTTCAGCAGGCGTGCCTACCGGGGCGTAAAAGCCAAACCACGTGTCCGCATCAAAGCCCTTCAAACCCACTTCGTCGAGCGTGGGCACGTCAGGGAAGAGTGGAGAGCGCTTGGAGCTTCCCACAGCCAGCAGCTTGAGTTTGCCCGCCTTCACATGCTGCAGGCCAATGCCTGGGTCGAACATGAAATCCACCTGCCCGCCCAGCAGGTCCTGCATTGCGGGCGCCGCGCCGCGGTAGGGCACATGCACGGCGAACACGTTGGCCTGGGCCTTGAGCATTTCTGCCGCAAGGTGCGGCGAGCTGCCGTTGCCGGGTGTGCCAAACGTGAGCTTGCCGGGATTGGCCTTGAGGTGGGCCAGAAACTCCTGAATAGTGTTGACTTGCAGTGACGGTCGCACCTCCAGAAACACCAGCACCCGTGCGGCCGCCGCCACGGGCACCAAATCCTTGGCGGGGTCGAACGGCATCTTGGGGTACAGGTGCGGATTCACCGACACCATGCCGCCTGAACTCATCAGGAGCGTGTAGCCATCAGCAGGCGATTTGGCCACGGCCTCGCCGCCGATATTGCCGCCCGCGCCGCCGCGGTTTTCAACCACCACAGGCTGGCCCAGTGCTGCCTGCAGCGGTTGGGTAATGGCGCGCGCAATCTGGTCTGCCGCGCCACCGGCCGGAAAGTTCACCACCACTTTGATCGGCTTGCTGGGCCAGGTTTCGGCCGAGGCGGTGGTGGGCAGCACGAAGGTGGTGGCCGCGGCAGCCAAGACTGCAGCGCTGAGCAGGCGGCGTGTGCGCCCAGGCGGGGTAAAAAATTGCATGGCTTTGTCTCCTTGTCGGTGAGGCCCGGGTGCCCCGGGTCTTGTGATGAAAAAACGATGGCGCGGGCAGCGGCCGGTGTCAGGCCACATCTACCTCCACGAGCACGGCACGGGGGTGCGCCAGCGCGTCTCGCAGCACCTGATGCAGTTGCGCTGCGTCGCTCACGCGCACGGCCTCACAGCCATGGCCGCGCGCGAGGGCCAGAAAGTCCAGGTCCGGCAGGTCGGTGCCTTCCAGCTTGTCCCCTTCGTGAAAGCCGAATGTGGGCGCGAATTCCTGCAGTGCCGCGTAGCGGCGGTTCTTGAGGACGATGAAGGTGATGGGCAGCTTCAGCTGCGCAGCGCTCCACAGCGCCTGGATGGAGTACATGGCAGACCCATCGCCGATCAGGCCGATCACCTTGCTGGAAGGCTTGGCCAGCGCCACGCCCACGGCGGCTGGCAGGCCATAGCCCAGGCCACCGCTGCACATGGTGTAGAAGGTTTCGCTCTGCAGAATGGGGAGGTAGGCATGCATCGCCGCGCGTGAGCTCGGTGCCTCCTCGACCACGATGGAGGCGGCATCACGCACTTCGGCCAGGGTTTGCATCACATAGGGCACGCTCATCAGCGCGCCGGGTTCCGAGGGCTCCGCGCGCGGCCTGGCGGCGCGGGGCGCGGGCAGGGCGCGCGCGGCAGGGGCGGGGCGCGCCAGCAGGTCCTGCACGCCCAACCGGACGCTGCCGACTGCCGAGGTGCCCTCGGGTGTCCAGGCGGCCGTGCCGGGGTCGTCGATGAGCTGCACCAGTTGCGCACCGGGAGGCACATGGGGCCCGAAGCCTTCCACGTGGTAGGTGAAGGCCGCTGCGCCCAGCGCAAACACCAGGTCATGGTCACCCAGCAACGCGACGATCTTCTCGCGCATCGCAGGCAGCACTCCGGCGAACAGCCGGTGGTCCTGCGGAAAGCCGCAGCGGCCGGACATGGGCGCGATCCACACCGCTGCGTTGTGCCGTTCGGCCAGGGCCAGCACATCGTCCCAGGCGCGGTCGCGGTCGACCGCTGCACCCACCACAAACACGGGGCGCTGTGCAGCATCCAACGCATCGCCAATCGCCTGCAGCACGCGGGGCTCCGGGCGCAGCTCGGTGCTCACGGTGCGTGCCTTCAGCGGCTCGCAGGGCTTGTCCCAGTCGTCCGCAGGTATCGACACCAACACGGGCCCGCGGGGCTGCTGCATGGCGATGTAGTAGGCGCGGGCGATGGCCAGCGGCACGTCTTCGGCGCGGGCCGGCTCGATGCTCCATTTGACGTAGGGCTTGGGCAGCTCGGTGGCTTGGCCCGAGAACAGGAAGGGATCGAACGGAAGAATGGAGCGCGCCTGCTGCCCTGCGGTGATGACCATGGGTGTGCGGTTCTTGTGCGCCGTGAAGATGTTGCCC
Source organism: Acidovorax sp. (assembly GCA_039593925.1). GTDB lineage: Bacteria > Pseudomonadota > Gammaproteobacteria > Burkholderiales > Burkholderiaceae_C > Acidovorax. The sequence continues at coordinate 642 of JBCNOJ010000109.1, read as the reverse complement.
ATGGCATGACCCACGCCCGCGGCCGAATGCAGGTTCACGAAGGCCGCGTTGTGGGTGGCCTGGGCGTAGCCGTCGGCCATGCCCACCACCACCGACTCCTGCAGGCCAAGGATGTAGCGGAAGTCTGCTGGGAAGTCGAGGAACAGCGGCAGCTCGGTGGAACCGGGGTTGCCGAAGATGGTGTCGATGTGAAAGCCGCGCAGCAGGTCGAGCACGGCCTCGCGCACGGTGGGCAAAGCGTTGTCTTTGGAAGGCATCTCCGCATCTTGCGGGTGATCGTTCCATCCATCAATACAATGAAGCGACTAAGCGGTATTCACTGAATGCATATCAAAGACATCGACCTCAACCTGCTGCGCCTGTTCGATGCGGTGTACCGCACCCGCAATGTGAGCCGTGCCGCCGAACTGCTGGACCTGAACCAGCCCGCTGCCAGCCAGGCGCTGACGCGGCTGCGCTTGCTGCTCAAAGACCCACTGTTTGTGCGCGCTGGTGGCGGCGTTCAGCCCACGCCCAAGGCCGGCCGGCTGGCCAACGCTGTGCGCAGTGCGCTGGGCCTGCTGGAAGAGGCGCTCAACGAATCCGCCGAGTTCGAGCCGCTGCAGTCGCACAAAGTGTTCCGCATCCACATGAGCGACATTG
>JBCNOJ010000108.1:0-11786 GCA_039593925.1 Acidovorax sp. | reverse complement strand
CGACGTTGAACAGACTGGTTTCCAGGAAGATCTGGCCGTCGGTGATCGAAATCACGTTGGTAGGCACGAAAGCGGACACGTCGCCAGCTTGCGTTTCGATGATCGGCAGAGCCGTCAGCGAACCGGTCTTGCCCTTGACTTCACCCTTGGTGAAGGCTTCGACGTAGTCGGCGTTCACGCGGGCTGCGCGTTCGAGCAGACGGCTGTGCAGATAGAACACGTCGCCAGGGTAGGCTTCGCGGCCTGGGGGGCGGCGCAGCAGCAGCGACACTTGGCGGTAGGCCACAGCTTGCTTGGACAGGTCGTCATACACGATCAGGGCGTCTTGGCCGCGGTCGCGGAAGTATTCGCCCATCGTGCAACCCGAGTAGGCCGACACGTACTGCATGGCAGCCGATTCGGAAGCCGATGCGGCCACCACAATCGTGTACTCCATGGCGCCAGCTTGTTCCAGAGCACGCACCACGTTCTTGATCGACGAAGCTTTCTGGCCGATGGCGACGTAGATACAAGTCACGCCCTGGCCCTTCTGGGCGATGATGGCGTCAATGGCCACGGCGGTCTTGCCGGTCTGGCGGTCACCGATGATCAGCTCGCGCTGGCCACGGCCCACGGGCACCATCGAGTCGATGGACTTCAGGCCGGTTTGCAGGGGCTGGTCCACCGATTTACGGGCGATCACGCCAGGTGCAACCTTTTCGATCACGTCGGTGAGCTTGGCGTTGATGGGACCCTTGCCGTCAATCGGTTGACCCAGTGCGTTCACCACACGGCCAACCAGTTCGGGGCCCACAGGCACTTCCAGAATGCGGCCCGTGCACTTGACGGTATCGCCTTCGGAGATGTGCTCGTACTCACCCAAAATCACGGCGCCGACGGAGTCGCGCTCCAGGTTCAGGGCCAAGCCAAAGGAGGGCTGACCGTCCTTGGTGGCGGGGAACTCAAGCATTTCGCCGGCCATCACGTCCGACAGGCCGTGCACGCGCACGATACCGTCGGAGACGGACACCACGGTACCCTGGTTGCGGATATCGCTGCTGGCGGCCAGACCTTCGATGCGGCTCTTGATGAGTTCAGAAATTTCTGCGGGATTGAGTTGCATGACTCTTTCCTTCTTTCTTTGGTTCGCTGTCCTCGCCGCGCTTAGGCGGTGAGGGCCGCTTTCATTTGTTCAAGACGGGCCTTGACCGAAGTGTCGAGCACCTCGTCACCCACAACTACGCGAATGCCACCGATCAGGGACTGGTCCAACTGAGCGGTAAGGTTGAGCTTGCGGCCGAAGCGCTTTTCCAGCGCGGCGCCGACCTCAGCCAGTGCGGCAGCGTCCATCGGAAAGGCGCTGTGCACCACAGCATCCGAAGAGCCGCTGCGGCCATTCACGAGGGCACGAAACTGTGCAGCGACTTCCGGCAGCGCGGCGAGGCGTCCGTTGTCGATGACCGTGCGCAGGAAGTTCTTGGCCGTATCAGGCAGAGCCGAACGCGCAACACCCGTGAAGACGGCAAACACCTGGTCTGCCGTCACCTTGGGGTTGTCCGCCAGCTGGCGCAGCTGAGGGTTGGCGGCAATGGCCGCCAGTTCATCGACCCAGTCAGCAGTGCTGGCCAGGTCCATGCCCGCGCCCGCGGTAGCGGCCTTGAACAGGGCTTCGGCGTAAGGGCGGGCAATGGTGGCGAGTTCAGCCATGTGTGTCCCCTTACAGCTCGGTCTTCAGGCGGTTGAGCAGGTCGGCGTGAACGCCGGCGTTGACTTCCTTGCGGAGAATCTGCTCTGCACCCTTGACGGCCAGCGCAGCCACTTGCTCACGCAGGGCTTCGCGGGCTTGCACCGTTTGCTGCTCGGCTTCGGCACGGGCGGAAGCAACGATCTTGTTGCCTTCTTCCGTGGCGCGTGCCTTGGCTTCTTCGATGATGGCCTGGGCACGTCGGTCGGCGTCCGCAAGACGCGAGGCCGTTTCGTTGCGTGCCTGTGACAGTTCCTTCTCGACGCGCTGGTTGGCAGCGGTCAGTTCGGACTTGGCACGGTCGGCAGCAGCGAGGCCTTCGGCGATTTTCTGGGCTCGTTCATCCAACGCCTTCGCGATCGGGGGCCACACGAATTTCATCGTGAACCACACCAGGATCAGGAAGACGATGGCCTGAATGAACAGGGTCGCGTTGATACTCACGGCAACACCTTTCTAGAGTGGCGTTGGGAGGGAATTACTTGGGCAGGTTGGCCAAGAACGTCGAAGCGAAGGGGTTGGCGAAAGCGAACAGCAGAGCGATAGCCACACCGATCAGGAACGCAGCGTCGATCAGACCGGCCAAGATGAACATCTTGGTTTGCAGTTCGTTGATCAGCTCAGGTTGACGAGCCGACGATTCCAGGAACTTGCCACCCATCAGAGCGATACCGATCGATGCGCCGATAGCGCCCAGACCAACGATCAGACCACAAGCCAGAGCGACGAGACCGAGAATGTTTTCCATGATGACTCCTGAGTAAAAAAGAAAAGTTAAGGAAAGAAAAAACGAAAGGGAACCGTTTAGTGCGCGTTGTGCGCCTGACCGAGGTAGATCAGCGCAAGCATCATGAAAATGAACGCTTGCAGCGAGATCACCAGAATGTGGAACAGCGTCCAGATGGTGCCAGCAATCACGTGGCCCACAGGCAGCAGCACACCCGACAGTGACAGTGCAGCTGCGCCACCCATCAGGGCGATCAGCATGAACACCAATTCACCGGCGTACATGTTGCCGAACAACCGCATGCCATGCGACACGGTGTTGGCGACATATTCAATGATCTGCATCAGCAGATTTACCACGCCCAGAATGAGGGCGAAGATGGGATTCTTGCTGGTGCCAAAGGGTGCAGAGACCAGCTCATGCGCCCAGCCGCCAGCGCCCTTGATCTTGACGCTGTACCAAAAGCGCAGGATCAGGATGGCGAATGCGAGGCCCAGCGTCGTGGACAGATCAGCAGTGGGCACAACGCGCAGGTAGGCATGGTGCGGATCATGGCCCGCCGCACCGTAGATCTGAGCCCAGATGGAAGGCAGGAGATCCACAGGGATCATGTCCATGAAGTTCATCAGGAAGATCCAGACGAAAACGGTAAGACCCAGAGGAGCGATGAACTTACGGCTCTCGGCATTGTGGATGTTGGCCTTGGCCTGGTTGTCCACCATTTCCACCAGCATCTCAACCGCGGCCTGAAACCGGCCCGGCACGCCAGAGGTGGCTTTGCGGGCAGCGCTCCACAGAATGAGGAGCGTCAACATGCCCAGAACCAAACCGATGATTATGGAGTCGTAGTTGATGACCGAAAAATCAACGATCTTGGTCTGTTGAACGTTTTGAAGATGCTGCAGGTGGTGAACGATGTATTCACTTGCAGTGGGAGCGTGCGCTTCTGCGGCCATCGGACAACTCTCTCGTAACTATCAATCGGTTTTTCGAACACCAGGCCGCACCAACAGTGCCACCCAGTACGTTTTCATCGTGATCAGCATGCCCACCACCAGAGCAACCCAGTTCAAGCCCGGGATGACCCAGGGTGCTGCCACCAGCAGCACCACCGTAAGCACGATCTTGGCAACTTCCCAACCAAAGAATCCCACCATCGCTGCGCGCGGGTCAGGCAACGCCTTTTGGCGCAACACCCCTCGCGCAAAGAGCGCCGCCGGCAATACCACAGCCAACGCACCGTAAGCAGCAGACCAACCCACCAACGCGCTGCTTGTCAGCAACCAGCCTACCAAGGCCACCAGCACACCGACCAGCGCCTGAGCTGCCACCACCTTCCACACTGAAATAGGTGGATGGCGGCTTCGCCACGCTTCGGCCTCTTCGGGCGTGAGGGGCTTGAAGTCAGATTCTTCAGCCTCAGCTTCAGTCTCAGGCGCGATTGTTTTCATTGTTGAATGACGCCCGCGTTACAGACTGCAAACTTTCACAAAGCCTCTAATTATAAGTAAAAACCCATGGCGCCCAACAAAGACCCCCAACCGGGCACGAAACCGGTGCGCCTGTGCGCTCGGTTGTGGTGATGGGCCAACGGCTTTGCAGGGTTGCTTGAAGCGGAGCCGCACCGAATTGGAGCAACCTTCGGCACGTAGATGCCCCGCAAACCATGACCTACCCGAAGCGCGCACACGCACAATGGGCAAGCAATGCCTGCTATTAATTGCGCAGCAACCACCCTCTCATTACGCCGCACCATGACCTCCTTGACCCCACCGCCCGCAAATGGCCTGGACACACAGCCTACCGATCCCCGCAAGGACTCGCTCATTGAATACCCCTCTCGCTTCCCCATCAAAGTGATGGGGGCCAAGGTGGATGGGTTTGTGAACGCCGTCACCGAACTGGCCCGCCAGTTCGACCCCACCTTCGACGCGAGCACCATTGAACTGCGCGACAGCCGTGCCGGCAATTACCTCGGAGTAACCATCACGATCACAGCCACGAGCCGTGAGCAATTGGACAATCTCTACCGCGCACTGTCCTCCCACCCCTTGGTGAAGGTGGTGCTGTAAGGCCACAAGGCTGGCGCCAACGCACACATGACACTCGACATCCGCATGCTGGGCCGGGTGGACTACGCAGCCACCGTGCAGGCCATGCAGGACTACACAGCCTCCCGCACACCCGAGACGCCAGACACGCTCTGGGTGTGCGAGCACCCGCCGCTCTACACCCAAGGCCTTGCCGGCAAAGCCGATCATGTGCTGAACCCCGGGGAGATACCGGTCGTAGCCACCAACCGCGGTGGGCAAGTCACCTTCCACGGCCCGGGGCAGGTGGTGGCCTATCCACTCATTGATTTGCAGCGTGCGGGCTACTTCGTCAAGGAGTACGTCTACCGCGTGGAAGAAGCCGTCATCCGCACGCTGGCGCACTTCGGCATCACCGGCCACCGCGTGGGCGGCGCACCTGGTATCTATGTGCGCCTGGATGACCCGCACAGCCACGCCCTGCTGCCCCAGCGCCCGCAAAAACGCATTGACGGTGCACCACCCGTTCCCGATTTCGAAGGCCTTGGCAAGATTGCGGCGTTGGGCATCAAGGTCAGCCGCCATTGCACTTACCACGGCGTGGCGCTCAACGTAGCCATGGACCTGGAACCCTACTCCCGCATCAACCCTTGCGGCTACGCAGGCTTGCGCACGGTGGACCTTTCTACAATCGGGGTCCACACCACCTGGGACGAAGCCGCGCAGGTGCTGGGCCAGCAGCTCAGCATGCGGTTGGCGCCCTGAACTCAGCCTACCGCTATGAGCACCCCTGAAGTCGTCCGCGAAGCCCAATCCACCGAAGCCTACAACCCGCTGGCCAAACAAAAGGCTGCGGCCAAGCTGTCGCGCATTCCGATCAAGGTCGAGCAGGGCGAAGTGCTCAAAAAGCCCGAGTGGATTCGCGTCAAAGCGGGCAGCCCCACCACGCGCTTCTACGAGATCAAAGAAATCCTGCGCGAGCACAAGCTGCACACGGTGTGCGAAGAAGCCTCGTGCCCCAACATCGGCGAATGTTTTGGCAAGGGCACGGCCACGTTCATGATCATGGGCGACAAGTGCACGCGCCGCTGCCCGTTCTGCGACGTGGGCCATGGCCGCCCCGACCCGCTGGACAAGAACGAGCCGCTGAACCTGGCCAAGACCATTGCAGCGCTCAAACTCAAATACGTGGTGATCACCAGTGTGGACCGCGACGACCTGCGCGACGGCGGTAGCGGCCATTTTGTGGAATGCATCCAGAACATCCGTGAGCTGTCTCCCAGAACGCAGATCGAGATCCTCGTGCCCGACTTCCGTGGCCGCGATGACCGGGCGCTCGAAATCCTGAAGGCTGCGCCGCCCGACGTGATGAACCACAACCTGGAAACCGCGCCACGTCTGTACAAGGAAGCGCGCCCAGGCTCCGACTACCAGTTCAGCCTGAACCTGTTGAAAAAGTTCAAGGCGCTGCACCCCAACGTGCCCACCAAGAGCGGCATCATGGTCGGCCTGGGCGAAACGGACGAAGAGATCCTGCAGGTGATGCGCGACATGCGCGCGCACAACATCGACATGCTGACCATCGGCCAGTACCTGTCGCCCAGCAACAGCCACCTGCCGGTGCGCCGCTACGTGCACCCCGACACCTTCAAGATGTTCGAGGAAGAGGCGTACAAGATGGGCTTCAGCCACGCCGCCGTGGGCGCCATGGTTCGCTCCAGCTACCACGCAGACCAGCAGGCGCACGCCGCAGGCGTCTGAGCCTGGCCGCACGCTCATCCACAGCGGCTTTCGCGCGCCACCATGGCTTCGCCCGCAGCAGCCCCATCAGCGCTCTCGCTGCGCCGCTACAGCGCGTCCCCGGGCAGCCACAGCCATGACCATTTCCAGGTGCTGCTTGGGTTGACGGGCACGCTGGAGCTGGAAATTGCCGGCCGCGGGCTGCGCCTGCACCCAGGCCACGGCTGTGTGATCGCCCCGGAGGCGCGGCACGACTTTCAATCCACCGGCGGCAGCCTGTGCCTTGTGCTCGACACACGCCAGGCAGGCTGGGGCGAACGCGCCCACCATCTGCAAGACCGCCCCGGCGTATTCGCCCTGGCACGGTATCTGGGCCAGGCGGTGGAACAAAGGCTTCCCTTGGCACAGTTGCTTGGCCCCGCCCTGCTGATGGAAGCCTGGGCATCGCCTGCCGAAGTCACCTGCACCCCGCCCACCCATGCACAGCCCCGCGCCACCGCCCGCCCGATCGACTGGTGGGGTCTGCAGCAGTGGGCCATGAGCGAGTGGCACCGCTCCGTGACGGTGGCCGATCTGGCCGCACGTGTGTACCTGAGTCCTAGCCAGTTCGCCGCCCGCTGCCGCGAGGACCGGGGCATGAGCCCCATGCAATGGCTGCGCGGCCTGCGGCTGCAGCAGGCCCGCCTTTTGCGCCACCAAGGCATGCCCGTGGCCGAAGTCGCGCGCCGCACGGGTTACCGCTCACCGTCCGCGCTGACCGCGGCCTTGCGGCGGCAACAGGGCTGACGGCGCTGGCGGCACCCGATACCCATCGCCGGGCCACCGCAGCAGGGCCGTTGGGCCGGCAAGCACCGTCGTTGCGCGACGATGCACCGTCGCTGCGCGACGCCCGCGGCGCTTAAGCTCTCGGCATGCAAGCCAATCTGTATGCCTTGGGTGCCATCGCCATGTGGGCATCCCTCGCCTCGCTCGGTGTGTCTCTCACCCATGTTCCGCCGTTCCTGCTCACGGGCATTGCGCTCATCATCGGCAGCGTGCCGGCATGGCCGTTTGTGGCACGCAACCCGGCGCAGTGGCGCATTCCGCTGTCTACCCTGGCGCTGGGCGTGTGCGGGCTGTTCGCCTACCACTTTCTGCTGTTCATTGCGCTGCGCCACGCTCCAGCGGTAGAGGCCAACCTCGTCAACTACCTGTGGCCGCTGCTCATCGTGGTGCTGGCGCCTGTGCTGCTGCCCGGCGTGCTTCTGCGTGCAGCCCACGTGCTCGCCGCCTTGCTGGGCTTTGGCGGCGCAGCCATCGCCATTGTGGGCGGGCGGGAGCTGAGCGGTGAGCTGGCCTGGGGTTACCTTCCCGCATTGGCAGCCGCGTTCATCTGGGCGTGCTATTCGCTGCTGACCAAGCGTGTGGCTGCGTTCCCCACCACGGCCATCGGCCTGTTCGGCCTGGTGTCGGGCGTTCTCTCGCTGATCTGCCACGCCCTGCTGGAGCCGACCACCACGCTGCAATGGCGCGACTGGGGCCTGCTCGCTTTGCTGGGGCTGGGGCCGCTGGGAGCCTCGTTCTTCTTGTGGGACAAGGCGCTGAAGCTGGGCGATGCGCGGCAGATCGGCATCCTGAGCTACATCACGCCTCTTGCGTCCACGGCGCTGTTGGTGCTGGTCAGCGGTCGGCCGTTCAGCAGCAGCATCGTGCTCGCCACTGGCATGATCCTGGGTGCGGCGGTGCTGGGCGTGCGAACGCGCTGAGCCCGCACACCCCATCACTGCCATGCCCCCACAACCTCGCCCCTCAACCCACCCTGCCGCACACCCCAGCCCTCTGGCCCTGCTGGCGCCCGGGGTGTTTGTGGTGATCTGGTCGACGGGTTTCCTGGTGGGGCGCGGCGTGGCTGCGCACGCCGATCCGTTCTGGTTTTTGGCGGTGCGGTTTGCCTGCGTGGCGCTGGCATTCTGCGCGGCCGCCTGGTGGGTTCGAGCGGCCTGGCCGCGCGGCGGGCGGCGCATTGCCCTGCATCTGCTCGCGGGCGCGATGATGAGCGGTATCTACCTGGGCCCCAGTTGGTGGGCCATGGCCCGTGGCATGCCAGCAGGCGTGATGGCGCTGATCGGGTCGCTGCAGCCCCTATTTACGGCGCTGGTGGCCGTGCTATGGCTGCGCCAGCACCTGCCTGCGCGCACCTGGGCCGGGCTGGCGTTGGGTTTTGGCGGCGTTGCCCTGGTCTTGGCCCCACGGCTGGCTGCAGCCGACACAGGCGCCCTGCAGTGGCCAGTGGTTCTCGCGGCAGTTGGCAGCATCCTCTCGCTCACGCTGGGCTCCATGGTGCAAAAGTCGCAATGGCTGGCGAACGACGACCTGCGCAGCGCCAGCGCCGTCCAAAACCTGGGCGCAGTGGCCGTGCTGCTGGCCATGGCGCTGGCGGTGGGCACACCACACTGGGACGGCTCGCCCGCCTTGTGGGGCTACTTGCTTTTTGCGGTGGGCGTGCTGTCGTTGGGCGGCGCCACGCTGCTCATCTGGCTGATGCGCCGGGGCGAAGCCACCCGCACGGCGGCGCTGCTGCTGGCCGTGCCGCCGCTGGCCGCGCTGGAGGCGTGGCTGATCTTTGGCGAGACCCTGGCGCCCATACAGCTGCTGGGATTTGTGCTGGCCATGGCCGGAGTGGCTTTGGCCCGGCGCTGATGAAAATTTAAGCCAAATTAGGGTCTAGCGCTTACCCATCAAGCGCCAGCAGCTATCAAAACAGGAGTTTCCGAATCTGCGGAAAGCGCGCGCACCCGACCGGCGTGCAGGCCTCAACCCGGTGCGGCGGCGACCAACGGCACTTCGCCCGCCAGCACTTGCTGTGCCCAGGGTTCCAGCTTGCGGGTGTCGGCCCGCAGAATTTCCTGCTTGACCGCCAGGATCTGCGCCGGGTGCATGGAAAAGCTGCGCAGGCCCAGGCCTAGCAACAGACGCGTCATCGCGATGTCGCCCGCCGTTTCGCCGCACACGCAAACGCTCTTGTCCTGCAGGGTGCCTTCGGCAATCACATCGGCCACCAGGCGCAGCACAGCAGGGTGCAGCGGGTCATACAGATGAGCAACCGCTTCGTCGGCACGGTCGATGGCCAGCGTGTACTGGATGAGGTCGTTGGTGCCGATCGACAGGAAGTCGAAGTATTTGAGGAAGGTGCGCACCATGAGCGCGGCGGCGGGCACTTCGATCATCGCCCCCAATTGCACCGGGCCATAGGGCACACCGCGCGCGTCCAGCTCACCACGCGCGAGCTCCACCTGGGCCAGCGTCTGCTGAATCTCGTGCGTGTGCGCGAGCATGGGGAACAGCAGGTTCACCTTGCCATGTGCCGCAGCGCGCAGCACGGCGCGCAGCTGCGTGCGGAACATGGCAGGGTCGGCCAAGCTCCAGCGGATGGCGCGCAGGCCCAGGGCCGGGTTCAGGTAATTGTCTTTGTGGGCCTTGCTGTCCAGCGGCTTGTCGGCGCCCACGTCGATGGTGCGGATGGTGACGGGCAGGCCCTGCATGCCGTCGATGGCCTCGCAGTAGGCGCGGTATTGCTCGTCCTCGCCGGGCAGATTGCCGCTTTTGCCCATGAACAAAAACTCGCTGCGAAACAGGCCCACGCCCACGGCACCCGCCCGAACGGCGGCGGCGGCGTCGCCCGGCTGCTCGATGTTGGCCAGCAGCTCGATCTTGTGGCCATCCAGCGTAACGGCGGGGGTGTGGCGCAGGCGAGCGAGGCGCTCGCGCTCCAGCTCCACCTGCCGCTGGCGAAAGCCGTATTCGGCCAGGATGATGGGCGACGGGTCCACGATCATCACGCCCGCATCGCCGTCGATGATGACCCAGTCGTCCTGCCGCACCAGCTGGCTCGCCGCACGCGCGCCCACCACGGCGGGGATGTCCATGCTGCGCGCGACGATGGCGGTGTGCGATGTCTTGCCGCCCACGTCGGTCACAAACCCGGCGAACACGCTTTGCTTGAACTGCAGCATGTCGGCCGGCGAGAGGTCGTGCGCCACCAGCACCAGCGGCACGTCCACCGTGTCGTCGAGCAGCAAATCCTGCTGCAGGCCCAGCTGCTTGTGGCGGCGCGGGCTGCTGACCGGCGGGGCCACGGGGCTGGCTACGCCCTTCATGTAGCGCAGGATCCGCTCGACCACCTGCTCCAGGTCGGCCTTGCGCTCGCGCAGGTACTCGTCCTCCATCTCGTCGAACTGTCGCGCAATGACTTCGAGCTGCGTGGTCAGCGCCCACTCGGCGTTGTACAGGCGCTCGGTGATCCAGTGCTTGACGCCGCCGGTGAGGGCTTCGTCCTGCAGCAGCATCAAGTGCACGTCCAGCAACGCCGTCAGCTCGTGCGGTGCGTCCGTGGGCATGTCGGCCTGCAGGCGCTGCAGCTCCTCGACCACGGCATTGCGGCCCTGGCGCACGCGCTCGATCTCGGCCGAAATCTGCTCGGGCTGGATGAAATAGTGCGCCACGTCCACACGGCTCGACGCCACCAACACCGCACGGCCAATGGCGATGCCGCGTGCGACTGCGAGACCGTGGACGGAGAAGGTCATGGTGGCGGGGGGGTCAGGTGTTCGGCAAGGTCAGATCAGGTCACGGGCTTGGGTGGGCAGGCTCACTCGCCCTCGCCAAACTTGTCGTTGATGAGCGCCAGCAGGGCATCCATCGCCTCCTGCTCGCGGTCGCCGTTGGTTTCGATCTCCACCTCGGAGCCCATGCCAGCCGCCAGCATCATCACGCCCATGATGCTCTTGGCGTTGATGCGGCGCTCCCCACGGCTCATGAAAACGTCGCACGGAAAACTTCCGGCCAGCTTGGTGAGTTTGGCCGAAGCGCGGGCGTGCAGGCCCAGTTTATTGCTGATGGTCGTACGGGTCTTGATCATGTCGGTGACGGCGGTTTTGGTTCTGCGGTGCGGAGATGGCGACCTGCATCACGCCCTGGGTGCCTCCCACCACGGCGCGGGTGACAACGGATTCGAGGTTTTCCGAGCGGTAGCTCACGGCCCGCAGCAGCATGGGCAGATTGACCCCGGTGACTAGGCGCGAACGCACGCCCTCCACCAGGCGCTGCGCCACATTGCAGGGCGTGGCACCGAACACATCGGTCAGCACCAGGGTGGTGTCCACCCCCAACTGGTCCAGCAGGATGCGCGCCTGCGCCAGCGATTCTTCGGGCGGCTGGTTGGGCTGCACGTCCAGCGCCACCACGCTGTCGCCGCAATCGGCAAACACGTGCAGCGCACACTCGCGCAGGGCGTGGGCCAGGGGGGCGTGGGCGACGATGAGGATGCTGGTAGGGCTCATGGGCAGGACTTACGCACAACAACGGGACGGCAACGCATCGCTTGAAACAACCACGCGGTCCGTTGCTGGGCTTCATGGGCGAAAGTCTTCATGGTGCAGAGGTTTGCAGCACATTATGGCGCCGCCCCGCAGCATGAACCACGTATAAGCCAGCACGTTGCACCCCAGGTACACCGCCATCGCGGCCTGGAACGATCCCAGCGTGGTAAGGCCCATGGCGGCAAATGCGTCCACAGCCAGCCCAATGC
>JBCNOJ010000107.1:0-11794 GCA_039593925.1 Acidovorax sp. | reverse complement strand
GTGCTACAGGTTCACGAAGCGGAATAATCCGTCGGGCATAAAAAAAGCCCGCTGATGCGGGCTTTTGATTTGGAGCAGAAAGAAAAGGCCAGGGCCGGAAGAGTGACTGCCCGCGATGCGCTTTAAATGGCAAATTTCTCGCGGTCTTGGTTCTGAATCCACTTGGGCGCCTTGCCACGGCCCGTCCAGGTTTGGCCGGTAGCGGGGTCACGGTACTTGGGAGCCACCTTGGTGCCTGCTGTGGAACTGCGTCCTGCCTTGCCAGCGGCCTTGCCGGAGGGAAACACGTCTTGCGCCGTCAAACCATGCTCTGCCACCAATGCGCGAACCTGGGCCACAGCGTCCGACAATTCGCGACGGCGCGCCTCGTTGATTTGTTGCTCAAGGGCTTCGCGCTGCTTCAACAGTTCTTTGTAGCTGGTCATGGTGTCTGGATTAAAGGAAGGGTGGACGACTGCGGGATTATATAAATATTGCAGCTCGCTTGCATGGCACAAGAAAAATTTCATTCAAAAATCCGCCAGATCCACCCTCAAATCGCATATCTCAGATGCCAGGCGGCGTCTGCATCCAGATCAGAACCCAGCGGATGCATTGCCGAGACCGCAATTAAAATAGGCCTCCATGGGCCATACTCCCGCACTGGCGCTCATCCGCCCGGTTTCTGCCGCAAAACCCGGGCGCTGTTTAATGGCCACCGCAAACGGTGACCGCGAATATCCGGCTTAGCGGCATGAATACCGTTGAAAATCATGGGTTTGCGCTTTACTCCTACATCTTTCCATGGCTCTTTACTGTATTGGCGATATCCAGGGCTGCGACAACGCGCTCGGCCGCCTGCTGGACACCATCGGCTTTTCCGCCAGCCGCGACACGGTTTATCTTTTGGGCGATCTCGTCAATCGGGGGCCTGACTCAGCGGCCGTGCTGCGCCGCTGCATGCGCCATGGCGACGCCATGCGCTGCCTGCTGGGCAACCACGACCTGCACCTGCTGGCCGCGGCCGAAGGTGCCCGCAAGCCATCACGGCGCGACACGCTGGGCAGCGTGCTGAATGCTCCCGACCGCGAGGCCCTGCTCGCCTGGTTGCGCCAGCAGCCCCTGGCCCGCGCGCATGAGCATGCGGGGCAGACTCTGCTGATGGTGCACGCTGGGGTGCTGCCCACCTGGTCTGCCAGCGACACCTTGGCCTATGCCGACGAGGTGCAGGCCGTGCTGCGCAGCCCGGAGCTGCCCGACTTTCTGCACGCCATGTACGGCAACATGCCCGACCGCTGGAACGAGCAGCTCACCGGCACGGACCGGCTGCGCGTGATCGTGAACGCGCTCACCCGGCTGCGCTTTTGTTCGGCCGATGGGGTCATGGACTTTGAGAGTACCGAAAGTGCCAGTGCCGCACCGCCTGGGCTCATGCCTTGGTTTGATGTGCCAGGACGCCGCACCGCAGGCACGGTGATGGCCTTCGGACATTGGTCCACTTTGGGTTGGCTCGACCGCAGCGATCTGCTGGGCCTGGATACGGGCTGCGTGTGGGGCGGGTGCCTGAGCGCTGTGCGTTTTGGCGCAACGCTGGCCGAGCGCGAACTGCTGCAGGTGCACTGCGAACAGGCCCAGCCGCCGGGGGTGTGATTCAGTGGGTACCGCGCGCCCACCGTGCGCAGATGGTGGGCTGCCCGACCGCATTTAGCTATGTTTTATATAGCTATCAGCGTTTATCCAAAAAGCGCTAGATGCCAATTTCGCTGAGAATTTCGGTGTTTCAGGACTGTGCGGAGGTCTCGGGCTCAACCGCTGCCTTGAACAGTGCGGCCACCTTGCGTTTGGGCTTGATGTTGGCAGAGATGCTGCTGCGTGGCGCAGCCTTGGTGGCAGCCTCCCAAGCGGGAGCGGAATCGGACGCAGCGCTGGCCTCATAAGGCTTTTCGAAAAACGGGTCGCGCGAGATCGCCGCGGGCCGGAAACCTCGGTGCTGATCGCGCGGCTCACGGGATTCGCGGCCGCTCCGGTGGTCACGATCACGCTCACGGCGGGCGGACGAGCCACCCAGCGCATCACGGCCATCGCCGGTTTCGCCCGCGTCACGCCAGGCACGGCGCCCGTCGTTGATGCGGCCGCGTGGCTGGTCTTCGTCGTATTCAACAGCTTCGAGGTCAATCTTCTTCTTGATCAGCTTCTCGATATCGGCCACCAGGCGCGCATCGCTGCCCGACACCAGAGTCACGGCCAGGCCTGAAGCACCCGCGCGGCCCGTGCGGCCAATGCGGTGCACGTAGTCTTCGGCGTTGAACGGCACGTCAAAGTTGAACACCGCCGGCACGTCCTTGATGTCCAGGCCACGCGCGGCCACATCGGTACACACCAGCAGATCCACTTCGCCCTTCTTGAAGGCTTCGAGGGCCTTCAAGCGCTCGTCCTGGCTCTTGTCGCCGTGCAGGGCAGCTGTCTTGAGACCCTCGCGCTCCAGGCTGCGGGCCAGGCGCGCGCAGCCGAGCTTGCTGTTCACAAAGATGAAGGCCTGCTTGATGCCGCGTGTCTTGAGCACCTGATGGATGGCACGGCGCTTGTCGTCGTCGCCCGCACTGTAAAAGCGCTGCTCCACCGTGGAGGCCGTCTCGTTCGGGCGGGCCACTTCGATGGTGATGGGGTTTTGCAGGTAGCTGCTGGCCAGGCGCTTGATCTCGGGCGAGAACGTGGCGCTGAACAACAGCGTGGTGCGGGTCTTGGGCAGGTAGCTCAAGATGCGCTGCAGGTCGGGCAAAAAGCCGATGTCCAGCATGCGGTCGGCTTCGTCGAGCACCACGTACTCAACCTGGTTGAGCACCGCGTTCTTGGCTTCAATGTGGTCGAGCAGACGGCCGGGCGTGGCCACCAGCACCTCAACACCCTTTTTCAGCTCGATGGTCTGCGGCTTCATGTCCATACCGCCGAAGACCACCGTGCTGCGCAGCTTGGTGTGCTTGGCGTACATCGCGATCTGCTGGGCCACCTGGTCGGCCAATTCGCGCGTAGGCAGCAGCACCAGGGCGCGCACGGGATGGCGGGCAGGCGAGGTGGAACTGTTTTCGTGTTTGAGCAGGCGCTGCAGCAGCGGCAGCGAAAAAGCGGCGGTCTTGCCGGTGCCGGTCTGGGCGGCACCCATCACGTCCTGGCCGGTCAGCACCACGGGAATGGCCTGCGCCTGGATGGGCGTCATCGACTCGTAGCCCATTTCGGCCACGGCACGTGCCAGCGGCTCGGCCAGCGAAAGATTGGAGAAGGAAGTTGTCATTAAAAGCGTGTTTCTAGGCGACGCTGGGTATGTCTGAGCAATGTGGCAGGCCCGGTAGGCGGGCAGGCTGCAAGGCGCAAACCGCAGCGATAACCGGGGTTATCGCAAGGATTTGCAACGCCACAAACCGGCCCCAATGAGGGGAATGCGCATTGCGCAAATGACTTGTTCAGCGTTGCCTGAACCGCCTATTGTCGCACCGGTGGCCCAAATCCCGATTTTTCTGGCAGCGGATGTGCTACGGGCTGCGCCAAAAGGCACGGTGCCTCCAGATCAAACACTATTTTTTTGATAGCTACCAGCGCTTATCCATCAAGCGCCAGAGCCCTATTTCATTCAAATCACTCCAACACGGCCCGCAATTGCCGCGTGGTGGCGGCCAGCCGCCTCGCCCCAATCTGGGCGAGGTTATTCATCACCGTGAGTGCGGCGGCAGGGTGCTGCAATGCCCAGGCATCAAAGTCGGCGCGCCGGAGTCGCACCAGGTGGGCCGTGCCCCGCTCCACGCCCGCGCTGGCGGTGCGGGCAGCCCCGTTCAGAAAGGCCATCTCTCCAAACGCCATGCCCGGCCCCACGGTGGCCAGGCGCAGGCCCTTTTCCGGCGGCCACTGCGTGACCAGCGTAATGTGGCCAGATCGCACCACCAGCAGATCGTGGTCGCTGTCGCCTGCTTTGAACACCACGCCATGCGCTGGCACCGCTTGCGGCTGCAGCACCGCCAGCAGCGCCTTGGCGGCAGACCTTGGCACACCTTCGCCGATCTCGCCCAACAGGTCGGTCTCGGGGCGTGCGGGGCGTTCTTCCAGCGGGCGCTGCGACAGGATGCCTGCCTCGGCCCATTCCAGCGCTCGGTCGACATCGGCAAAACTGCGCACCTGATCGCCAGCATGCTCGGCCGCTGCCGGGTCCAGAGCCGCCACAGCGGCTGCAATGCCCTGCTGGCCCAGGTCGCGCACCAGCGCGCGCAACTGGGCCAGGGCAGTGCTGTCCCAAGCGGGCACACGGCCCGCATCCAGAATCACCCAGCGGTGGCGCGGCAGCAGCATCATGCGCACCTGCTCTGCCAGGTGGGCTGCAACGCCAAACGACATCACGCCCTGCAATTCGAACACCGCCACCTGGTTCATGCGCGGCGCCAGCCATACGTCCGAGCCTGCGCGGCGCAATCGGCGCGACCGCAGTTCGCCGTCCAACCGCACATGGCGCAGCACCTTGGCGGCCGAGTCGCGCAACAGCACGAAGGTGGCCACCACCAAGCCCGCCACCAGCGCGCCCACACCACCCAACACCGCAAACACCAGCGCCACCAGCCAGCTTTGCGCCCAAGTCACGCGAGAGCGGCGGGCGTAGCCCATCGACCACATCAGTCCAGGCACCTGCAGCAACCCCGCCAGCACCAGCCCCCCCGCCAGGCAGGCCATAGGCACCCAGTGCAGCCACCAAGCACCCGTCACCGCCACGCCCAGCATGATGCCGGCGTGCCAACGGGGCGCATCGCGTGCGCGCCCCGCCTGCGCCAGCACGATGCGCGAGCGCGATGCGCTGGTGGACGCGGGAATCATGCCCGCCAACCCGCACAACGCACCCAGCAGGCTCTCGCGACGCAGCGCCAGATTGGCATTGCCGCGCAGGCCGTGGTCCAGCTCCAGTTCCTGGTTGAAGACCAGGATTTCAAGGCTGTTGACCAGGGCCATCAGCAACGCCAGCACCACCAGGGCCGAGCCTTGCTCACGCACCAGCGCCAACCAGGGGATTCCCGTCCAGTCGGGCCACAGCGGCCACGCAAAGGCGCTGGGCGCCGCCGCGGGCGCAAACACGGCACCCAGCCCCAATCCCCACCAACCCGCCACAGCCACTGCCAGGGCCACCAGCACCACGGCCGTGAGCAGGCCCGGCATGCGCGGCCAACGGCGGCGCAGCGCCCAAGCCAGCAGCACCACGCCCAGTGCCGCCAGCGCATGCCAGCCGGTGCGCGCGTCCCAGGGCGCATCGGCACCGGCCCCGAAACCGTTGTGCACTTGCCCCACCACCATCGACAAGCCCACCCCCGCCGCAAAACCGTGCGTGACCGAAATCGGCAGAAACCGTGCCACCGATGCCAGCCGCAACACCCCAAGCAGCCATTGGAAGACAAAAGCCAGCGCCACCGTGGCCCCGCTCACCGCCAGCACCTGCCGCGCGCTAAGCCCCAGTTCGGGCGCTGCGCCGTGCGCCTTTGCCAGCACCGCGGCAAACAACAAGGCCACCACGGTGGTCGGTGCATAGACGACACCCGGGCGCGGCAGCACCAGCGTGAGCGCCAGGCCCGGCAACGCCGCCGACCAGAGCGCCAATGCAGCCAGCGAATACTCGCCCGCAAGGGGCGCAAACGCCAGCAGGCCAAGCCCCACGGCATGGGGCACGGTGACGGCTGCAGCAGACCACGCCGCAGCCACGCCCGACGGCGGTGGCGCACCGGCCCCGGTGGCAGGCGGGGGCGTCTTGGTAATTGGGGAAGTGGGGGCGATAGCGGACATGGGCTACGGGGCCATCACCTGGCTGGCTGCAGCGCTACAGGGTGCGCGCCGCAAACGTATCGCAGCCCTTCACGCTGCCGTTCTGCAGCCCGTTGTGAAACCAGCGCTGGCGCTGGGCGCTGGTGCCGTGGGTAAAGCTCTCTGGGACCACAGCTCCGCCATTGGCGCGCTGCAGCGCGTCGTCGCCGATCTTGGCCGCTGCGTTCATGGCTTCTTCCACATCGCCCTGCTCCAGAATCTGGCGCGCGTTTTGCGCGTGGTGGGCCCAAACGCCAGCAAAACAGTCGGCCTGCAGCTCCAGCCGCACCGATAAAGCGTTGTACTCGGCCTTGCTGACGCGGCCCCGCATCTGGTCCACCTTGGCACTGATGCCCAACTGGTTCTGCACGTGGTGGCCCACCTCGTGCGCGATCACATAGGCCTGGGCGAAATCGCCAGGGGCTCCCAGACGGTTCTTGAGGGTTTCATAAAAGCCAAGGTCGATGTAGACCTTCTGGTCTGCCGGACAGTAAAACGGCCCCATCGCCGCCTGCCCTGTGCCGCAGGCGGTAGGGGTGGCGCCCCGAAAAAGCACGAGCCGGGGCTCTTGGTAGCGGCCACCCCCTGCGCTGAACACCTGGCCCCACACGTCTTCGGTGTCGGCCAACACCGTCGATACAAACCGTGCCATGGTGTCATCGGCAGGCGGGCGTTTTGCGGGGCCCTGTGTCTGCACCTGCGCGGGCGGGCCTCCACCGCTGAGTAACCCCAAAATTGTCAACGGATTGATGCCCAGCACCCAGCCGCCCACGAGTGCAATGACGATGGTGCCAATGCCGATGCTGCGTCCTCCGAACACGGGCGACCCGCCACCGCCACCACCATCGCGCCGGTCTTCCACGTTGTCCGATTGGCGATTGCCTTCCCATTTCATACCGTATCTCCAGTGCGCTCCGGGGTGGAGGGCTTGGGCAGCATGTTACGCCCGGGCGCGGGGTGGCGGGAGGCCGTTACCATCGGCGCGTCCGGGCCTGCCACCGGCCCTTCAACTCCACCCCAAACGCCACCCATGCACTCCGTGCCGCTGCCCCAGCCCGTCATCCTGCTCACCGGCTTCGATCCTTTTGGAGGCGACACCGAGAACCCGAGCTGGCTGATTGCGCAGGCATTGCAAGGTCAGCACGTGGCGGGCCACAGGGTGGTGGCGGCGCAACTGCCGACCGTGTTCGGAGCGTCGCTGGAGCGCCTGCAGGCGCTGCTAAGACAACACCAGCCTGCCATCACCTTGTGCCTGGGGCAAGCGGGCGGGCGCGGTGCCTTGTCATTGGAGCGTGTGGGCATCAACATCAACGACGCCCGCATTGCAGACAACCAGGGCCAGCAGCCCATTGATACGCCCGTGGTGCAAGCCGGCCCGGCCGCGTACTTCTCCAGTCTGCCGATCAAGACCATGATGCGCGCCGTGCAACGCGCGGGCGTGCCCTGCGAAGTGTCGCAAACCGCAGGCACCTTTGTCTGCAACCACGTGCTGTATGGGCTGATGCATATCCTCGCTGCTGGCGATGCCCCCACAGGCGCCCGGGGCGGCTTCATGCACGTGCCCTGGCTGCCCAGCCAGGGCACGCCGCACCTGATGCTGCGCGACATGGTGCGCGGAGTGCACACCGCGCTGTGGGCTGCGGCGCTGGCACGCAGCGACCTGCGGATGGGCGCGGGCGCCACGCACTGAGTTCAATCCGTTGTTTCCAGGTCTATTCCAGCCAGCGTCTGAGAACATGCTCACGACCTGCGGGCTTGCCCGCTTCTGAACGCGTGGGGCTCTGTGTACAGTGCAACGCATGCCTTCTCACCCTTCATCCACACTGGATGCCGTTGCCACCGCGAGCTGCCTGCCCTGGGGCGCATTGGCCGACGAAATTGCTGCGCTGCTGCAAGACAGCACCGTGTCGGTGCCTGCACGCAGCGTGTTGCACCTGGCCCGGGGCGCCCATCTATTTGTGATGCCTGCAGCCGACCAGCAGGTGGCCATGACCAAGCTCATCACCCTCACACCGGCCAACGCCGGCACGGGGCGAGCGTCCATCCAGGGCGACGTGGTGGTGTTTGATGTGGCCACGGGCGAGCGCAGGATGGTCCTGGATGGACCCACCGTCACCGCTCGCCGCACGGCCGCCGTGTCATTGCTGGCTGCGCGGCGGCTGGCGCCCTGCACCAGTGGCCCTTTGTTGGTGGTGGGCGCCGGGGTGCAAGGCGCCGCCCATGCCCAGGCCTTCATCGAAGGGCTGGGCGTTCAGGAGGTATGGATTGCCTCGCGCAGCACCGCCAGCGCCCAGGCCCTGGCGCGCCGGGTGCGTGCGCTGGGCGCCACGGCACGGGTGGTGGAGGACGCCGATGCTGCCCTGCCCCATTGCCCCCTGGTCACCACCTGCACACCCGCGCAGCAAGTGGTGCTGACTGCCCCACCTCGCGACGATGCGTTCATTGCTGCGGTGGGCGCCTACACCCCCACGCAGGCTGAACTCTCTGTAGCGCTGTGCCGCCACATCGCACAACACGGACAGGTGGTGGTAGATACCGAAGACGCTGCGCACGAGGCTGGCGATCTGCTGCAGGCGGGCATGGACATCGCCACCATTCCCACCTTGCGCAATGTGGTGCGCGGCCCGTTCACGGCGCGGCCTGGCCCCGTGCTCTTCAAGGGCTGTGGCTGGGCTGGCTGGGATCTGGCCGCCGCCCGTCTGGCCCTGCACGCAGTTGCGCGCGCGCCCGTCGCGGCATAAGGCAGCCACCATGCGCTGGCTCGCCCGCTTTTCGGACCAAAGCCTGCGCTTGCAGATTGCGCTGGTGTTCGGCACGCTGGTCGTCTTGTTGTCGGTAGCGCTGTCGCTCGCGTTTGGGGAACTTCTCAAGCAAAAATTGCAACGCGATGCAGGCATCTCACTGCAGATCGTGGCCGAGAACGCGGGCAAGCTGCTCGCAAATGGCCTGATGGAGCGCAGCCTGGAAGCAGAGGTATTGGCCGACTCCGCCTCGATATGGTCCAAAGGGCTCGACAGCCCTGAAGCCCGCTACCTGCTCGCACGCGCCCAGGCCATGCACCCTACCAGCTTGTGGATTGGCGTGGCCGACGCACAGGGAACAGTGCGCGCGGCCACCAATGACCTGCTGGTCGGCCAGACGGTGGCCGGGCGCCCCTGGTTCAAAGAAGGCCTGGCGCAGGTGCATGTGGGCGACGTGCACCCCGCCAAGCTCCTGGAAAGCCTGCTGCCGCCGCTCGCCTCCGGCGAGCCCTACCGCTTCGTGGACTTCGCCGCTCCGATCCGCGTGGGCCGTGAAACGCTGGGGGTGCTGGGCATCCACGGCAGTTGGGAATGGACGCGCGAAGTGCTGGAGAGCCTGACGCCGCACCGCTCCGACGGGAGCCGGCTGGAACTCTTTATCTTTGACCGCGAAGGCCAGATGATTCTGGCACCCAGCAACCAGGCCAAGCCGCTGCAAGCGGCAGGGCAACGGCTGCCGGAAGGCCTTCGCATCAACAACAACCGCGACGGAGGGCGCCTCGACACCGCTGTGGTTGCCTGGCAGGACCAGCGCCAGTACCTGACCGCGGCCACCCAGCTGCAGCCACGCAACGCGGCCAGCGACCTGGGGTGGCGCATCGTGGCACGCCAGCCGGTGGAACATGCCTTTGCAGAGGCCAACCGCACCGTGCGATTGGTCCTGGGCATGGGCATCGCGGCGGCACTGTTTGCTTCAGTCCTCGCCTGGATGGCAGCACGCCGCCTGAGCGAAGATCTGTATGCGCTGGCTGATGCTGCCAGCGCACTGGAGGCTGACAAGCCCGGCGCGGACATCCCGGCGGTGCACAGCAACCGCGAGGTTCAGCAACTCTCCAGCGCGCTGAGCCGCATGACGCACCACCTGGTGGCTGCGCGCGAAGCCATGGAAGAAACCGTGCGGCTGCGCACTCTGGAGTTGGAGGCGGCAAACCGCGCTCTCGACCTGCAAGCCCGCACCGATGCATTGACCGGCCTGCTCAACCGGCGCGGGTTTGAAACGCAAATGGCTTTCGCCCTGGCGGTGGCCCGTCGCAGCGGCAGGCCTTTGAGCTTAGTCGCTGTGGACGTGGACCACTTCAAGCGGGTGAACGACACGCATGGCCACGACGCAGGAGACGAAGTGCTTCGGCGCCTGGCCCGCACACTGACGGACCGCCTGCGCGCATCGGACGTGGTGGCACGGCTGGGCGGCGAAGAATTTGTGGCACTGCTGCCAGATACCGATGCGGCGGGAGCGCAAGCCATCGCCCAGACTTTGGTGGACGCCATTGCCTCTCAGCAGGATCCCGTGGTCGGCACCATCACCATCAGCGCCGGGGTGGCCAGCATGCAGGGCCAAGGCGAGCAAGCCAAAGAACTGCTGCGCCGCAGCGACGCGGCGCTCTATGAGGCCAAAGGCCAAGGCCGCAATCGCGTGTGCGTTGCGGTGTAAAACTGGCCTTTGCTGGCACTGCGCGCCGTTGTCTTCAATGCACGGATTGCAGTGCCTCTGCCGCGGCCACATCGGGCGGCGCATCAAAATACGCCTGCAACTGGGCCGCCAGTTCGCGCAGGCTGTCGTCCGGCAGTTGCTGCGCTGCGGCCAGCTGCTGCCGCGCATACGGCCAATGGCCCAGCATCATCGCCGCGTTGACACAGCGCCCATGTGCCGCCATCTGCAAAATGAAAGCATTGAGCCGCTCGCACGGCCAGTAGGTGGGCGTTGGACGCGCCAGACCAGCGTCGAACTCTCCATGGCTCTCCGACGTTGGCGGTGCCAAAGCGTCATCTGTTTCTGCTGTCAAAGGGCGCTGCGCCAACGCCTGTTCTTTGCGGCCTGCATCGGTGGTGGATGCTGGCGCGCTGCTGAACAATGCAGCCAAAGGGGCTGCCAGCGAGCCAATCCAGCCCGCAACCGATGGTGCTACCGAGGGGGATGAAAAAGTCAACATGGCAAGGGTCCTTTCTGGTGCTACACGCCCCCAGCATGGGCCGGGAACATGACATCCATGCTAAGAAACCTTACCCCCCGTTGCATTTCGGCCAATGGGCTATGCGGCTGTAGGACGAAAACTCAGCTGCTGCAACGGCGCCAACCGTCAACTACAGGGTATACGAGCCCGGCTTGGCGCCAAGGCCCACTCCATCCCTGTCAGGCCTTGGGCAATGTCACGCCCACTTGCCCCTGGTACTTGCCGCCGCGGTCGCGGTAGCTGACCTCGCACACGTCGTCCTTGTCGCTTTCGAAGAACAGCACCTGCGCGCAGCCCTCGCCCGCGTAGATGCGTGCCGGCAACGGCGTGGTGTTGGAGAACTCCAGCGTCACGTAGCCTTCCCACTCGGGCTCGAAGGGCGTAACGTTAACGATGATGCCGCAGCGCGCGTAGGTGCTCTTGCCCAGGCAGATGGTGAGCACGTTGCGCGGGATGCGGAAGTACTCGACCGTGCGCGCCAGCGCAAAACTGTTGGGCGGGATGATGCAGCTGTCACCTTCAAAGTCGACAAAGCTCTTTTCGTCGAAGTTCTTCGGGTCCACCACGGTGCTGTGGATGTTGGTGAACACCTTGAATTCGGGCGCGCAGCGGATGTCATAGCCGTAGCTGCTGGTGCCGTAGCTGATGATCTTGCGGCCTTCGACCTCACGCACCTGGCCGGGCTCGAAAGGCTCGATCATGCCGTGCTCGGCCGCCATGCGGCGGATCCATCGGTCGCTCTTGATGCTCATAGCAAACTCCCTGCGCTGTGGCCCAGGCAGGCTGCAAACCGCCGGGCGCTATTAAATACGTAGCTGGTAGCGCTTGATGATCAAGCGCGGGAGCCGTATTTTGCTTGAGAAATCACCGTTTGCTCCACCACCCGGTCGTCGCCCAGCACGATCAGCGCAAACAACAGCTCGTCCAGGTTGCGCGCTTGCTGCGCCTTGCGCGCCAGCAACGGCGTGGCCTGGGGGTTGAGCACCACAAAGTCCGCCTCGCAGCCTGGCTGCAGATTGC